>JAZGFO010000140.1:0-4199 GCA_036479655.1 Saprospiraceae bacterium | reverse complement strand
TTTTAAATTCAATCAATTTTGATTTTATCCCACCATTGAGTGATTTTATGCCAATTATCGATTATGTTGAAAAAATATGGGCTAATGCAACAATTCTTCTAGCTCAAGACAACCACTCCATTATAGGTATATCGGCTTTTTATTGTAATGATAATAAATATTTGGAAGGCTATTGGACAGTTATGGGTATATCCAAGAAACATCGAGGAATTGGAATCGGAAAAGAATTAATTCTTAAAATGATAGAAATTAATAAAAATGAAAAAATGAAACTAATCAAAATGGAGACCTCTATGGAGAATAAAGTATTAATTGACCTAGTCACCTTTTTTGGGTTTAGAATTCAAAGTTTTGGTACTTCGAGAAAAGATGGCTCTACACCTGTCTACCTTAAAATTTATTTATAGTTACTTGAATGTAAAAACTTTAATTTCAACTTATATCAAGTTGTACTCTTCCAACAATAGTTTTGTTTTTTCTTTCCCACAATTCATTAATACATCAATAATTGATAAATGGGAATGAAAACACTTGGAAGGTTGGGCATATTTGAAGTTTTTCATTTCTAAAAACCTTAATTTAATAGAGTTTTTTGAAAACTCTTTTTTACTGTATAATTCTTTTCCACCTACTGGATTAACGAACTCAATGCAAGAAAAATGCTTACAGATTAGTACAACTCGCAAAGACTTAATAGAATCTGGTCTGAAACTAATTGGTAAATATGGAATTGTTGTGCCTAATCCTTTCGTTGACATTTCATTTTCTACGTTAGAAAAATCAGAGTTGTAAACTATATGGGTCTTTATATCTAAATATTCACAAATTATTTTAATTGCATGTTTATTAAAATCAGAAATGAAATTTGACTCAAACTCCACAATTCTATTGATAATATCAATTACTTCGCTATAAAACTGAGATCTGCTATAGTTTAATAATACACTGTTAAGCATTTTTCGCTTCCAATAATCGTGATATATTAGGACTTCGGATATCTTAACTGTCGATGCCTTGCCTTTTGACACAGGTATGGTAAAATAAAATGGATGGCCGTTTTTATTAAGAAGTCTATTTCTATTTATCCAACCCTGATAGATGTAGTCAAGATTATCGTATATAATAAATTTATCAACACATGATATCAGTTGAAAATATCCTAAATAAGGTAATAAATAAGATTGCATTATACCAATTCGCATATTGACGGGAGTACCTATGTTTTATTCTTGTGTGGAAATCGAGTTAAAAGACTCTTTCTATTTAAAAAACAAATCATTCTTTGATAATCTTCATCAATGGATACATTTATAATAATTAGCCTATCTGGAATTCTAGTAAAATATTCTTTTACATTATCAATATGGCGTAAATAAACATAAATTAACCTTTCTCTATTATAGATATCATTATCTGTTGTATTATAAATAGCCTTCATCGAATTATATGCCCAACCTAAGCCATTATAATTAACTTTCTTCAATTCCGAAAGAGATGGTGGTCTTGTTTTATCAGCTGACCATAATTTACTATGAAAATTAACCACAGATCTATACCATTGATCTGGATTATTTCTGATAGACAGAATAAATTTTGAATCAGGATATGAAGAATCTAAATATTGGAAGGTATAGGGTAGACCAAATGGTACATCTTGAAATGCATCTGCCGTATCACATAGCTTTTTTATTGGGTCGAAATTTCTGTTGTCCCATGATTCTACTAATGATTCTCCATGAGCTTGTGATCCCATACGGTAGCCAAGTGATTTGAGAACATATTCGAGTGTTGTAGTTCCTGTTTTTGGGAAGCCTATGCAGAAAACTTTGCTACCTGACATATAAACACTTAAAATGAAAAGGCATGATCAAAATGACCATGCCTTTGCAAAAATTTATATTATATAATTTATTTCTGCAATATCATTTTGTAAGAAGTGACTGC
Organism: Saprospiraceae bacterium; assembly: GCA_036479655.1. Classification (GTDB taxonomy): domain Bacteria; phylum Bacteroidota; class Bacteroidia; order Chitinophagales; family Saprospiraceae; genus CAJXUU01. The sequence continues at coordinate 2,255 of JAZGFO010000140.1, read as the reverse complement.
TGTTCCGTCTACTACTAATCTGTATGAATAAGTACCACCGGCAAGATGTTCTGCATTAATATTCAAGACACCTTGACCTACGTGATCCAGTTGATATTTCTTAACCATTCTTCCCCTCATGTCAAACACTTCAAAGTAAGCAGAGTTGGCTTCAGATGGTATGACATATTGTATAGAAGTTTCTCCATTAAATGGATTAGGAGTATTTTGATTTAATTCAGCTAAATTATAAGAACTTAATTCAATATTTATTTCATTTTCTCCATTTGCTATTCCTTCTATTACATTTTCTAATCGTGAAATTCTATCTTCTTGGTCAGATATATATTGCTGCTGTTCTCTTATCGCATTCCATAATAAATACTTAATTTCATTATCCTTTATTTTCAGATGTTTTTCCTCCCTGACTAAAACCGCCTCGCCATCTATTCCTTCAGGATAATCATAGATCATGTGCGAAGACTCAACAACAAATTCAGGAGCATATTTTTGAAGCTCCTGAGCCAACAAACCGATGTGATTTACTCCTGTTTCTGTACCTGCCTTACCATTATACTGATAAGAAACTGGGTCTATGCCTAATACAGCATCTAGTCCAGAATTGTATTTTTTGATTTTAGTTTTTAATTTTTTATCGGAATGCAAAAGTGTACCATTATGAAAAATTTGTCCTAACACATCTAGTTTTGCTCCTGCTGCTGGAGTTAAAGTACCAATTCCAACATTTCCTGTAGATGTCACCGTAAATGCTTTGGAAGCAGAAGTGCCATCACCATTGAAACCTACATTTGGGCCTGGGAACAAGGCAAAAAACCCGATTTCATCAAATACAAAAGCAGAACCAGCTGATCCTGCAACAGCTTTTACAAATGCTCCATCTGTTCTTTCCACAGCAAATCCAGAGGCTTGTCCTGTTTTAGATATATGAAGAGTTGCCAAGGGAGCTGTTGTCGTGTTTCCAACATTAAGATCTCCATTTGCCACCACCTTCAACTGCCCATACCCTGCACTAAAAACAAATACAAAAGCCAACGTAAAAAGCCCTCCTAAAATATGTGTATAATTTTTCATAATTTATTTTTTAATTTCATTTAAAGCCATACAAGTATGGAATCTCATCTTCAAGCTACTCTATAGATATGATTCTAGCGAGTTTCTTTTGATTTCGATTTCATAATTTATTTTTTAATTTCATTAATAAAGCATTGGGCTATTCAGGAGCTTATTTTTGTTGCTCTTACAAGCCTTTAGTTTTTTATTTTAATTTTTTATTTCGATACTCCAAAGTTAATACATCTTTTCGTTCTCACAATCCCAATTTTTAGTGTTTTTATACATTTTTTGTTATAATACTTCTAATTCTTCCTTGCATTCAGAGTATGTGATAACAATGTAATCTTAAAAATACAACAATATTGAGGCTATAGTATCCCCTTTTTTAGTGATTTTATATATAGGTGACAATATTTTATGCATAGTACCACTATACGATGTGCATAATCAGGCTCTTTGCTTCTTTTTCTATAATTGCTGACTTTCAGACACCTGTATTCTGAAATCAAAATTACTGTAATGAATCTATCACATATCTAGGGTATACCCCAGAACGCACAGCAAATGCTTATAAGTTTGAGTCCACTCCGAAAACTCACAAAATCAAAAAAGTTGCTTTTGTCGAACTTTACATTTTGCTCAATTCACTGATACTCAGGCATCACCGAACCTCCAAAAATGCAAATTTCATCCAAAACAATTCTTTTTATGAAAAATGTTAGTTTCCAGAGTAGACCCAAGTTTGGTTTATATATACCCATAGATTAATAAGTCCTACTGATATAAGTTAGAAAGACATAAAATGTACTGTCGATGTCAATATCAATATCAATATCAATATGTATTTTGGTAATAATATGAAACGTCCATGTTAAAAGAATTATTAACATACAAAGGAATGCTTATTATAAGCATGGTAAGGTTCCATATGGCCTTAATGGAAAATAGAAAATAAACATATGAAAATAGGTCACAGAGTTAAAGTCCATCTGTCACGTCTTGGGTCAAGCAAGCTTTGTAATGTTTGCAAGAGAAGACACGGTAACTTCTTGGGTCACAATGGAGGATATCATAATCTCAGACAACCAAGCCTTTCGTAGTTTGAGTTGCAACGGTTTTGTAAATTAATCTCATATTGGTACCTGGATAAATAGCCTGAGAGTCAGTGAGAAGTTGACATAATTTATTTGCTGCTTCATTGT
>JAZGFO010000139.1:0-18224 GCA_036479655.1 Saprospiraceae bacterium | reverse complement strand
TTATCAAATTTTTAATACTAATGTCAATACAACAAACGTCTCTTGCTTCGAAGCATCAAATGGTAGTATCACCATATCTAATATACAAGGAGATTTACCACCATATTTATTTTATTTAGATGGTAATCAAAATGCTTCAGTTGATAGCTTTTTTAATAATATTATTGCTGGGACTCATACCGTTAGAATAGTCGGGAGTGAAGGTTCAGAAATAATAATTGAAGATATAGTAATATCACAACCTTTAGCTCCTTTAACGATTACTGCCAATACGGATGAAAATCTTGTTGAATTAGTAGCTAATGGTGGTGTAGCCCCTTATTCATTTAGTATTGATGGTGTAACTTATCAGGAGACTAATCAGTTTGATAATCTTCTTGATGGCATCTATCAAGGATATGTCAAAGATGCAAACAACTGTATTTCAAATATAGAATTTAGTATCATTGGTACCAGTACATCAGATAATGGATTTTCTCAACATGTATATATTTATCCTAATCCTGTAAGTCAACGGTTTTATATTTATGCTGCTCTCTCCAGTATTCCAAAATATTATATTTATAATACCAAAGGACAATTGATGCAAAATGGAACTTCTTTTTCAAAACATCCTATTTTAATAAGTGATCTAAAACCAGGAATTTATTTAGTGAAAATTAAAATTAGCAATAAGATAGAATGTCTTAAATTAGTCGTTATTTAATCTATTCGAATTTTTTTAATAAATTATTTTCTTTTTTTTTTATTGGATATATTTATATATGCAACAATTTTATAATTTTCCCTTAAATTTTGCCAGTCAAGTCGATTGCGACATTTTATTATGTATCCAGCAAGACATATGCACCTGTTCAATATATAGTTTTGTTTTTTTTATGATTTAATGGTCTTAAAGTTTGTAAATATTGGGACAGTAGTGTATAATTACTTTAATTGCTTGCTTGCATACATTTTGTTTTTTAAATATGTTTTTATACATTGTCGCATATTTACATTTAATGTATTCAGGTATAGTTGTTCTTATAGATTGTTTTCTTAATAATTTATTTGTTAATAAGGAAGATGCAATTCCCCGTTGTAATTCTTTTTTAACTTTATACATGCGTATTTTAAGTGTTTGTTTTTAAACCATTTTTCAATAATTAACAAACTTAAACTACTATGAAAAAATTTTTACTTTTATTTATTTTTACGATGATAGCCTACATAGGTCAAGTCGATGCGCAATGCATAAATACTGCACTTTATCCTTCAGGGACTATTACAGCTCCATCTGGTGTTGGCGTTACGCCTATTAATGGTTGTAATTACACTAATGAATACTCCAATATTAATGGGATAGTGAACGGAAGTACTTATGAACTAAAATGTGTAGAAGGTGCAATAGAAAAATATGTTACCATTTCTGATGACATGGATAATATAATTGCAAGTGGAATGTCACCATTTTCTTGGACAGCAAATTTGGATGGAGCTATAAGAGCCCATTGGACAGATGATGCTGCATGTGCTTCGACAAATAATTGTCATGTTACGAGCATCGAGTGTACTAGTTGTATGCCTCTTCCTCCTCCTGCAGAAGACGTATGTATGGGTGCTATTAATATCCCTGTAGCTGTGGGAGCATGTACAGGATTAACTACAGGTAATAATACAGGATCCACAGATTCTGACAATGATGTACCACCACCACCTGCTGCGACATGTTCTTCTTATAGTGGTGGAGATATTTGGTTTACAGTTACAGTGCCGATGAGTGGTAATGTTACTATATCTGGTGGACCATCCCCTGATTGTTGTTCTTATCTTTGGTACGAGTTGTATGAAGGTGTAGATTGTTCTGCATTATCGTCATTTCAGTGCTCAAGCACCAATGGTAATGATCCTTCTCAATTTGAAACAGAGTTGGGAGGTAGAACTCCTGGCGAAACAATATGGATAAGAGCTTGGGACTCAAGTAACGATAATGGTCCTGGAGATTTTAATTTCTGTGCTTTTGAGTCAATTTGTGCAGGTCCTTCTGTAAGTTTTAATGCATTAGATAATTCTAATTGTCCATCAACTATGTCAGTTGTATGGAACATGGATAATATGGGAGATGCATCATCTTATACAATAGCTGCAGTTGATAATACAACAGGTATGCCTGCAGGTATGGGAGGTCCAATTACAGGGACAGGCCCATTTACAGTAAGTAATATTCCAGTGCCACAGACGGATTGGTCAGTAATTTTGATACATGATGGTAATCCTATGTGTAATGACACTTTAGGACCATTCAATTTATACTGTCCACCAGTTGAAGATAATTGTATAGGAGCAATTGATATTCCGGTTGCAATGGAAACTTGTTCTGGATTTACTGTTGGTCAAAACAATTACGCAACAGATTCTGACAATGATGTACCACCACCACCTGCTGCGACATGTTCTTCTTATAGTGGTGGAGATATTTGGTTTAAAGTTACTGTGCCAATGAGTGGAAGTGTAACAATATCTGGTGGACCATCCCCTGATTGTTGTTCTTATCTTTGGTACGAGCTGTATGATGGTGTAGATTGTTCTGCATTAACGTCATTTATGTGCTCAAGCACCAATGGTAATGATCCTTCTCAATTTGAAACTGCCCTTACTGGCAGAACTCCTGGCGAAACAATATGGATAAGAGCATGGGACTCAAGTAACGATAATGGTCCTGGTGATTTTAATTTATGTGCTTTTGATCCTCCTTCTTGCCTTCCTCCAACAACACTGTTAGAGATGAATATTACATCTACAACTGCTGATCTGGAATGGACTGCAGGTGATATGGAACAAATGTGGAATTTGGAATGGGGCCCAGCAGGGTTCACGCAAGGTTCAGGAACTATGGTTAATGGATTGATGACTGCAGTATATAACTTAACAGGCTTGACAGAAGAAACGGATTATGATTGGTACGTACAAGCGGACTGTGGTACTGATGTTTCTCCGTGGATTAAGGGAGAGTTTACCACTTTAGCGCCTCCTCCTGCAAATGACTTAATGTGTAATGCGATAGATGTCATAGTTGATGCTGCTCCTATTACAGGAGACAATTCCGCTTCAACTGGAGAGACAGAAGAGCCTAACGGTTTTTGTTGGTTTGGTACAGGAACAATGGAAAGTGTATGGTACAAATTTGAAGCTCCAGCAAGTGGAAAAGTTACTGTGTCAACAGATTTTGATACTCCTTTAAATGATACACATATCGCAGTATATGAAGCGCCTACGGCTTGTGATGATATGGCTACATTGGGCATGGAACTGGGATGTAGTGAAGATGAAGGAGATACTGGTGTAGGTTATAACTCTACAGTAGATATTACAGGATTGCAAATGGCAGTTACTTACTATATACAAGTTGATGGATATGGTACGGCTAAAGGAGAATTTATGATAGAAGTAAAAGAGAAACAGGTAAATGATGCATGTGCAGATGCTGTTGATTTAGCAATGGGATCAAGTGAAATGCTTATGAATCAATCTTTTGCTGGTGCTACCGATGCAGATGATGGTGGAGGCGCACAAGATGATGCAGCAAGTTGCGAGGCAGCTGCTAGTATTGATCAAAATGATGTTTGGTACAAAGTTGGTACAGATAACAATGGAGGTGACCTTGAAATTACAGTTACACCAGGAGCTGGAAGTGATGTAGCAATTGAACTTTATGACGGATGCGGATCTATGGCGATGCAAGTTGCTTGTGCTGATAATATGGGTATTGGAATGGCTGAAAACTTTAGTGCTGCTGTTAATTTGAAAGATACTAAAGGGGGAAGTTCAAGCAGAACTGCTGACTACTATGTTAGAGTATATGAAAAAAGTGCTTCAGGATCGACATTTACAATTGCAGCTGAAGGAACGGCACTTCCTATTGTTTTAAGTTCTTTCTCAGCAAAAGCACAAAGAAGAGGAAATAACATCCAATGGTCTACCTTATCAGAAGTAAATAGTGATTTTATCGAAGTATTATCATCATCAGATGCTAATAGATGGGAGAAGATAGCAACTGTAAATACAAAAGGAGAAAGTAGTACACGACAAGACTATTCATTTTTGGATAAAAATCCTTTTTCTGTTACTTACTATAAGCTTAATGCAGTGGATAATGATGGTAGAAATGAATTCTCTGAAATTGTAAAAGTAGAACGAAGTGTTAGAGCAGGTAAAATGGTGGTATCACCAAACCCTACAGCTAATGACATAGTAGTACAGGTTGAGTCAACAACTGACAATTCAGGTACTATACGAGTTGTAGATATGACAGGAATAGTAGTGATAGAACAAAAAATTAATCTTAATAAAGGATTAAATACCATCGATATTTCTCTTAGAGATTTAGCAAGTGGTATCTATATGCTATCAATGTCATCTGATGACGAAGTGCAAATTCAAAAAATAATTAAGCATTAATTAAATAATACTACTAATTAATTATTGAAATGGGCCGCACTCGATTTATCGAGTGTGGCTCTTTTTTATAAATATCTATTGAGTAGACTATTATATTATACTTGGTTGAATGACGTTACTGAGAAGATGGTAAAAAAAATCAAGCTTATACATTTATTTTATTAGAAGCTTTGGGTATGATTTATCTTTTAAGAAATTTATTTGTTGATATTAGTATTTATTACTTACATTTGATTTCAATTTGGTTTTTACATCTCTATTTATAGTTGTTGGATGATAACTACAAAAGATAGATGTGAGATTAAAAGGGAATCTGGTGAAAATCCAGAACTATACCCGTAGCTGTAAGCTCTAAAAAAGTCTTTTTAAAAATGCCACTGTCAAAAAAATGATGGGAAGGTAAAAAGATAGAGTAAGTCAGAAGACCTGCCAACTGAAAAATATTTTGAATTTATTCGGGAATAAATCAATTCGAAAACGCTACAGCTTAGTCATATCTATGGCAGTGAGCGTTTCTGGTTGTACCTACAGTAGTACATAGTTATAGAAATGCTTAGTGATAATTAAAAGATATTTTGCTTCTTGGTTTTTTGTTTGGTTGACTGTATTAACTTACGGACAATCTGATGACACAGTGATTCAAGTGATGACAGATTCTATCGAAATTATCAATAGTGCTGTTGTAAACAATACCCAAAAATTGGAATCAATACTTTCTAATAGCACATTAGTAGAATCAATGGAATGCACTGGTTTTGGAGTAGTAAGAAGTGGTGGTCCTGGGTTAATAAGTACTATTCTATATAGAGGGATGGCATCAAGGCACATTGGGTTGTTATGGTCTGGATTTAATATCCAGTCAGTAGTTAATGGTACTTACGATGCCGGATTGTTAAAAAACACGATTGGGAAAGCTCAATATTTAAGTCCAAGTATAAGTATTGCAAGAGGAAATGCTTCCATGGGAGGAGCAATAGATATATCACCATCTTTAGGTAATCATAATAGGACGGAAGTAATCCTAGATGGAGGTAGTGATGCTAATTTTTCTTTGAGTGTTAATAATAATATAACACTATCTTCCTATAGACATCAGATAAGTTGTGCCATCAATAAAAATGCAAATAAGTACACTTATATAAATGGTAATAATGATAAAGTAAAACAGACACATGCTCAAATGAATCAATGGGATGTTAGCTACCATGGGAAAGTGTTGTTATCAGATCATTTGTCTATGAATGGAAATCTTTGGTTTCAAAATAGTAATAGGGATATTGCACCTACAAAAACAAGTGTGTATAATGCCCAAAGACAAGAGGACGAAAACTATAGAATAGCATTTGGACTTGATCATTATCCTTGTCCTTCAGTAAAAGTATCATTGAAGAGTGCATATTTTAATGAAATTATACATTATGAAGCACCTGGTGTTTTTTCAAAATCTAATGCGGATATCTATAATTTTGCTCTTGATGCATCAATCAATAATAATTTAGCATTTGGATATCAATATAGATTAGATGATGTAAATGCTAATTTTTTTCATGAACAAAAAGTTAGAAGTACAATTGCCCTTTATTCATCTTATAAAATATACTATAATAAACTTACAGTTTCTGGAGCTTTACGACCCGAATGGGTAAATGGTTCTTTTAAGCCAGTGACAGTCAATATCAGCAGTACTTATCATTTATCATCTAACATGAAATTGATTGCTTCTATTACTAAAAATTACACGCTTCCATCCTTTAACGATTTGTACTGGCCACAAGGTGGACAGCTAGATCTACTACAAGAAAGTAGTATTAATTTCGATATAGGTATTGAATTAGTTAATAATAGTCAAAATGAATTGTTGATTACTGGTTATTATAATAGTATCGATAATTGGATACAGTGGATTCCGATTGATGGATTATTTAGACCAATTAATCAGCGAAAAGTTAGGAATATGGGAGTTGAAATAAAAGGTAAAAAATCCGTAAAATCAGGGAAGAATGGACTGCTTAATATACTGTTGATATATGCACTTACAGATAGTCGACTTGTAGCACATTATACCAATCCAGATCTTATAGGAAAGCGATCAATATTTGTACCTGTGCATAAGATGGTGCTACCTGTCAGTTATAATATTGATAATTGGAAATTTGTAATGAGTCCATTATATTATAGTAAAAGGTACGATACTACGGACAATTCATCATTTGTTAAAGGTTATATAGTTGTCGATAGCGAGATCCAGTATAGTACACAACTGACTACTGATTATAAACTAGCATTGTCTTTCAAAATTGAAAATACAATTAATGCCAATTACGAAAACATTAGATTTTATCCTATGCCGTTACGATTGTTTCGGTTTGGTATTCGATTATACATTCATTAACTTTATAAAATTAAATTATGACAATTAAGAATTTAATATTTGCATTTTCTTTTATTTTTTTATTTAGTGCTTGTTCTGATGAGCATGACGGTCAGAATAAATACTCCAATCCTATTTTTGTTGTGAATCAAGGAAAATTTAATGATGGATCTGGTTCTTTAACCTATTCAGAACGTGGAGATACCACACTTATTCAGCATGCATATGCTACCAATAATGAAGATCTGTTTTTAGGGAATGTTGTTCAGTCGATGATTAAGCACGATGGAAAATATTATACATCAATTAACAATGGTGGGAGAATAGTAATATTGGGGACTAAATATTTAAATCCTTTAAATAGCATTCTAATTAATCAACCAAGACAATTTGCAAGTAATGGCGATCAAATATATGTTTCTTCATGGGGAGATACAGGGAGTAATGGAGCTGTGTATGAGATTAATACTAAGGATAATACATTGAGTGAAGCGATTATTTCTGGAAATGGACCAGAAGGAATGGTTATAGACAATAACTTACTATATGTTGCCAAAGGTGGTGGTTTTGGTGTTGACTCTGTTGTAGTTATTATTGATACACATAGTAATACAGTTGTAAGTACCTTAACTGTAGGAGATAATCCTGAGCAGATAATAAAGGGAAATGATGATAATATTTATGTAATATGCAATGGATATTTTGATTGGATGAATCCGGAAAACAGTACTGATGGTAAATTAGTAACGATCAAAGACAAAGAAATAACGAATACATTAGCTTTAAGTAATGGTGCTAATAGATTGGCTTTTGATAGAGAAGAGAATACTATTTATTTTCAAATGAATGGATCGATAAAAAAGATAGACTTTGATAATTCTCCTTCAGAAATAATTGATGTTGCGACGATATCTGGCTATGCATTAGCCTTTGATGATAAAGATGGACAGTTGTATATAGGTGATGCTAAAGACTTTAATAGTATGGGAAGTGTATCTGTATATGATAGAGAAGGTAAAGAAGTGAGAACATTTGATTGTGGCATTATTCCTAGTGCATTCGTTTTTGACTAATAGTGTAGTTCATTTATGAACATTTGTAATATATATCAAAGGAGTATGGTGCAGACTGTACTCCTTTATTTATGTTTAGTGTTTTTTTAATCTGCGATATAAATGGTAGATCTTGGCAAAATGTTGGATTTATCTAAGGAATCTTGATTTTGTTTGAAATAAAAGTTTGTATTTTTATCATTTGAAGGAATAAGTGCTATATTTAGGGGAGCATTATTTTAGCACTAAAATCTATAAATATGAATATTTCATTTTCGGAATTAAGAAAGATAAAACACCAGTTACCAACAGGAAGTATAAGTAAAATTGCTAATGAATTATCAATTGACCAACAGACTGTAAGGAATTATTTTGGTGCAAACAAATTTGCAGAGGGTGAAATTGTTGGAAAGCATATTCAGTCAGGCCCGAATGGAAGTATTGTAAACCTGGAAGATGATACAATATTAAAATCTGCAAAAAAAATAATTAGAGAAACACAATTTAGTGCTTAAAATATTATACTTTTTAAATTGTTTGTAAATTTTATTTCCAATAGTTATACTATTATTTGATCAGTGATGATATTGTTTATTTAGAAAAATAGAGTAGCGTATTTTGATTAGTTGATTTAACTTTTACCACTGCCATTAATTTTGTGTTGTGGGTTCTTTGTCAATAGTTACTTATACTACCTAATAAAAGAATACTTGTCTTCTGTAGATCCTTCTTCATTGTATCTATAATTTTCATAATCAAATCCTCTTAGATCTAAAGGATTTGTAATTTGGTGATCAATTATAAATCTTGTCATTAGTCCTCTTGCTTTTTTTGCAAAGAAAGAGACAAACTTAAGCTCACCATTTTTGATCTCTCTAAAGTCAATATCTAAAACTTTAGCTTTTAATTTTTTCTGATTAATGACTTTGAAGTATTCATTTGATGCAAGATTGACGATGACATCAGTACCCTGAGCTTTTAAATTCTTATTTAGCGTATTAGATATTTTATCACCCCAAAAGTGATAAAGATTGCTGCCGTGTTTGTTTGTTAATTTTGTCCCCATTTCAAGTCTATATGGCTGCATAGCATCATTCGGCTTTAGAATCCCGTATAGTCCACTTAATATACGTACATGATTGTTGGTAAAAATTAGATCCTCTTTAGATAGTGTCGTAGTATCAAGACCAGTATAAACATCTCCTTTAAATGCCATTATTGCTGCTCTTGAGTTTTTAGAATCATATTTTTTATTAAATTCTTTATATCTGCCTTCATTTAAAATTGCAAGTTTGTCACTTAAATGCATTAAACTTTTAATCTCATTTACATCCAATTTTTTTAATATTCTTACCAGTTGATTTGTTTCTTTTTCAAATATTGGTATTGATGTATCTAAAGACACATTTAGAGGTGAGCTGTAATCCAATGTTTTGGCAGGTGATAATAAGATGATCATATATAGAAAGGTTAAAATATTAAGATAAGGACAAAAAAAATACCCTGATTAGTATAACCAATCAGGGCAAAAATAGTTTTTTATTATCTAAAGGGGGTAAATTATTTACCTCCTTTTAGGATACTTGGAGCACTTGCAGGTACAGTTTCATCTGATTCTGGCTTAAGTACTTTACCGATTACTTTTATTACATGTGGATCACCGCCTTCATTAGTTGTGATTTTTACAGTTTTATTGATTTTACCTATTCTATTAGTAGCATATCTTATTTCGATTACTGACTCTTGACCAGGCATAATTGGCTCTTTTTCCCATTTAGGAACAGTACAACCGCAAGATCCTCTGGCGTTTTTGATTACCAATGGTTCTGTACCCGTATTAGTGAATTTTACAACTCTCAAAGGCTCTCCATGTTGCTTGATCGTTCCAAAATCACAATTTAATGTCTCAAAAGTCATGATTGGTCCATCTTTCTTTTCCGATTGCTCAGTTTTTACTGGTTCAGTTTGTTGAGCGGAAATATTTACAATGCTAAACATTGCCATAAAGAATGACAAAAGAATAAATTTTTTCATAATTATATTTTTAGTGTTTGTTTACAAATTTTATTTATGATACAAAAATAGTATAAATCTTTAATAAATGTGTTAATTAAAGCTTCATGTTTGTTAATTGTGTGTTAAGATAATGATATTTTCATGTGTTCAGCCAAATAAAACTTGAAATTAAGTATGTAATCACAATTGATTAAACATATAATTTTGTATTTTTGCCTATAGCAGATTTACACTATAAATAACACCCTTATGACGTGAATTTTCGCCCAAGTCACATTAATTGTAATATATGTCAAAAAAACCTAATACTCCCATTCTGAAATCAGAAAAGTTGTCAAAAGAGAATAATTTTGTTCAAGAAGTACTTAAAGACTTCTATACAGTCTGCTTAAGTAGAGAGGCAAGTCTTTTAGGAAGAAAAGAAGTATTAACAGGAAAAGCTAAATTTGGAATTTTGGGTGATGGAAAAGAACTTCCTCAAGTTGCAATGGCAAGAGCATTTAAAAAAGGAGATTGGCGTGCTGGATATTATAGAGATCAGACATTTATGTTGGCTATAGGTGAGATGTCAATTGAAAATTACTTTGCCCAGCTCTATGCTGATGCAGAAAATGACCCTTTTTCTGGAGGACGACAAATGAATAGCCATTTTGCAACCCAGACAATTGATGAAAATGGAAATTGGCTCGATCTTAAAAACATGTATAATATATCTTCTGATATATCATGTACCGGTGGTCAAATGGCTAGAGGTATTGGGCTTGGATTCGCTTCTCATTTTTTCAAATCTCTTGATGATTTTCCTGATAAAGATAAATTATCAAATAATGGAAATGAAGTTTGTTTTGTAACAATAGGTGATGCAAGTACTTCTGAGGGGATATTTTGGGAATCATTAAATGCTGCTGCGGTAAACAAAATTCCTTTAATTACCTGCATTTGGGATGATGGTTTTGGTATATCAGTGCCAAAGTCTATGCAAACTGTGAAAGCAAGTATTTCTAAAGCACTTTCAGGATTTCAAGTTGATGAATCGGATGAAGGTATATTAATATATACAGTCAAAGGTTGGGATTATCCTTCTTTGTGTGCAGTGTTTGATCAAGTGGCAGAATTGGTAAGGAAAGATAATCGAACCGCACTTATACACGTTGAAGAATTGACACAGCCACAAGGACACTCAACATCTGGGTCTCACGAAAGGTATAAAGATGCAGCACGTCTTGAATGGGAAAAAGATTTTGATTGTAATAAAAAAATGGAAGAGTGGATATTAAAAAATGATATTGCTACTCAACAAGAAATAAATGAAATTAAAGATCGGGCTGCTTTAACTGCTTTAACTGGTAAAGATATTGCTTGGGCAATGTACAGTGATCCAATTAGGGAATTTACTCAAAAAGTAAAAGGTATTTATACTTCGATAGAAAATAAATCAAATAGTATAGATGATTTAGAACGAGACCTTATCTCAATGATCAACCCTGTTTACAGTGAAGTTATTCAAAATTTGAGACGTTTAAAACAAGTTTCTTACATTGAAAAAATAACCATACCTGATCTTGTCGATCAATTTTTAGAAGAGGCAAAAGATATTGCGGATGTTAGGTACCATAGTCATTTATATGCTTCTGGTCCCAAAGCTGCTATTAATATTCCTGTTATTCCAGCCGAGTATTCTGAGTCGTCTGCTAAGGTGAATGGATATCAAATAATTAATACTTTCTTTGACAATGCTTTAGCAAAATATCCAAATATGGTTGCTTTTGGGGAAGACGTAGGACAAATAGGAGCCGTAAATCAAGGATTTGCAGGATTGCAAGAAAAATATGGTGAGCATAGAATTTTTGATACCGGTATTCGAGAATGGACTATAATGGGTGGAGCTATTGGAGCTGCCATGAGAGGGTTAAGACCAATTGCAGAAATTCAATATATAGATTATCTATTATATGGATTACCTGCATTGTCTGATGACCTTGCAACATTAAGATATAGAAGTAATGGTATCCAAAAAGCTCCTGCAATAATTAGAACTAGGGGTCACCGTCTTGAGGGAATCTGGCATGCTGGTTCTCCAATGGCACTGATAATAAATGCGCTAAGAGGTATGTATGTATTGGTGCCAAGAAATATGGTGCAAGCTGCAGGTTTTTACAATACAATGTTGCAATCTGATGATCCTTCTATTATTATTGAATGTCTTAACGGTTATAGATTGAAAGAAACAATGCCTGATAATTTGGCAGAATATACTTTACCTTTAGGTGTTCCAGAGATACTACAAAAGGGCAGTGATGTGACTCTGGTTACCTATGGTTCTTGTGTGAGAATAGCTCAAAAAGCTATAAGTATGCTTGCTAAAGCTAATGTCTCTGTAGAACTTATTGATGTACAGTCACTTTTACCATTTGATTTGGAGCATACAATTGTAGAATCTTTAATGAAAACTAATAAAATTGTTTTTCTTGATGAAGATATGCCAGGGGGGGCTACAGCATATATGATGAAACAGGTATTGGAAGACCAAGGTGGATACAAATATCTTGATGCTGCACCTATTACGATTACTGCACATTCTCATAGACCGCCTTTTGGTTCGGATGGTGATTATTTTACAAAACCAAATCCAGAGGATATATATGATATAATTTTGGACTTAATGATATCGTATAATCCAAGTAAGTTTTAAAAGAAACGAATTATTAAAATCTAAAATAACTATGTCAAAACAAACACATACTGTCCCTTCTGATTTAGCAGATAAAGTTAGACTGCGCCAATACTTAGTTGGAGTTTTTGTGTTTTTGGAAACAGGGAATGCTGTAAAAAAAGCAATACGAAACGAAGATGTTACTATCAATGGTAAGCTTGGGTATAGTGGAGATTGGATTAATGCTAATGATGTAATTGTATATGATCGACCTGAGATGATAAAGGCACGAGGAAAGCAAAGTAAAGACACTAAGATAGAAACATTGTTTGAAAATGACCAGTTGATTATTGTAAGAAAACCAGCTGGTCTATCTTCTAGTGGTATGAAAGGAAAATCTCTGCAACGTGTATTGTATAATTATAAAATGGGAGATGCAGAAGACGAATTAGAATATCCATTAATTATACATCGCTTGGATAGACAAACGGAGGGACTGATTATCGCTGCAAAAACAATGAGTGCCAAAAGATTACTTGATGAAATGTTAGCAAATCATCAAATAGAAAAACATTATCTGGCTTTAGTGGAAGGCGAAATAGCAGAAGATATCTCTATGATAAGCACCGATGTAGATGGTAAAAAAGCAAGTACTGAAATATTGAATTCTGAGAAAACAGAGAATGAAGACGTTACCTCATTGTTGAAAATTAGATTACATACCGGTCGTACACATCAAATCCGTATTCACGTCAAAGAAATAGGACATCCAATAGTCGGAGATACTATATACAATCCTGAGGGATTAAATTTTGGTAGAGGCATGATGTTGTCTGCCAATTATCTCAAATTTGAGGATCCGGTTTCAAATGAAATAATAGAAATAGAAGCTCCTGTTCACAAGAAATTTCGGAAATATTTGCAATTAAGTTAGAAGTCAAAACTTTACAACAAAATATCAATAAAATGCAAGAGGGATATATTTTATTGATATATTATTGCTTAATAATATAATTTATAATTTAAATAGGTACTCATGAAAAAATATATACTATTATTTTTAATAACATTCTTATTTGTTGGTATTTCGTATTCACAAACATCAATAAAATTAAATATTGAACATACGCTTGGTGATCATGACTTTGCAGCAAATGAAGTCGCTTACAATAATATGGAACAAAAATTTGATGTGCAACGGTTAGAATATTACTTATCAAATTTTAAAATAACACATGATGGAGGTCAAGTATTGGAGTTGCCAGAATTGTATGTATTGGTTGCAACAAATGATAAACATGTATCGACAATAGATCTCGGAAATTATGATATTACAGATATAGAATCATTTTCATTCCATACCGGAATTGACGAAACAGCTAATCACAGTGATCCAGCATCTTGGCCAAGTAGTCATGCATTATCGCCAAAGTTCCCTTCTATGCACTGGGGCTGGGCAGCTGGGTATAGGTTTTTGGCGATTGAAGGAAAAAGTGGAAATAGTGTAAATCAAGACATGCAATTTCATTGTGTTGGGGATGATTTTTTTAAAGAAATTGTTTTTGACTATGTTGTTTCAGCATCAGATGGTGAAATTGAACTGCCAATTAAGGCGGATTATACACAATTATTAAAAAACGTTGATATCAGTTCTGGAGTAATTGTTCATGGAGGATTTGGAGACGCTATTACAGTTGTAGATAATTGGGCACAGGATGTTTTTAGCCTTTATAGTATAGTAGGTGTTTCTGAAATTGAATTGGTTGATTTTTCTGTTTTTCCTAATCCTGTTGAAAATATGCAGGTCAATGTCCAATTAAATACTGAAATTGACAATGCAAAAATTGAAATATTTGATAATATTGGAAGATTAATAGATTTGAAATTTGTTAATCAATCCACAGCCACTATTAATTTTAAGCTGTCAGGATTATATTATATATCAATAGTAGACCAAAAGGGAATAACCTTAGGATCTAAAAAAGTAGTTGTTAAATAATAATTTGAAAAGTACATTTAAACTTACTTTCTTAGTATTTATTATAATCTTGGACGCTTGTACGTCTGATGATTCGCTTGTTATAGTACCAAAGTTGGATTTAATGGAAGTTCCTAGAGGTATGCCAAGCATCATTTTTCCTCCAGATAATGCGTTTAGTGTAGATAGATGGAAACTTGGTAAAAAACTATTCTATGATACTCGACTATCAAAGGACAAGACTATAAGTTGCGCCTCATGTCATAAGCAGGATTTAGCATTTAGCGACGATGTTCCTTTTAGTACAGGTGTTGATGGTCAGATTGGAACAAGAAATTCGCCGTCATTGGCCAATGTTGCTTATCATCCCTATTTTACGAGGGAAGGAGGAGTGCCAACATTAGAAATGCAAGTATTAGTACCAATTCAAGAGCACAAGGAGTTTAACAATAATATTGTACTTATTGCTGACGAATTAAAGAATGATTCTACTTATGTTAGACTTAGTATGAGTGCTTACAATCAAGAACCTAACTCTTTTGTAATAACACGTGCTTTAGCCAATTTTGAGAGAAGTCTAATAAGTGGTCTTAGTCTATATGATTTATATCATTACTATAATCAAGAAAAAGCTATGACAACATCGGCATTGAAAGGAATGGAATTGTTTATGAGTTCAAAAACGCAATGTTCTTCTTGCCATTCTGGATCAAACTTTACAAATTATAGTTTCAAAAACAATGGTCTTTATACAGAATATATGGATATTGGTAGGGCAAGATTGACAGGGGATACTGCTGATATTGCATTGTTTAAAGTGCCAAGTCTAAGAAATGTAAGTCTTACATCTCCATACATGCATGATGGTTCTTTGACATCTATTGACGATGTAATAGACCACTATGACAAAGGTGGATATTCACATAGACATAAAAGTAAATTATTGAAAAAGTTGAATTTGTCAATTGCTGAAAAGCAGGACTTAAAGTCATTTTTAGAAAGCCTAACAGACAATACATTTATTGACAACCCTGATTTTAATTATAAATAGAAAGATAATGAAAATTAATTCTGTTCTTACTTTTCTTGTTTTAATTGTACTTTTTTCTTGTAAGAAAGAAATTATTGAGCAAGATAATACACCATACCTGTTTGAATATGGGGATCTTTCAACACCAGATCTACCTGAGGACAATAAATTAACAGTTCAAGGTGTAGAATTAGGTAGAATGTTATTCTATGAAAAAATGCTTTCTAGAGACGATTCGCAGTCTTGTGCAAGTTGTCATAGACAGCCAGACGGATTTTCTGATACTATGAGATTGTCTTTGGGGGTTAGAGAATTAGAAGGAAAAAGACAGGCGATGGCAATATTCAATATGGCATGGAATAGCAACGAATTCTTTTGGGATGGAAGGGCTCATTTGTTAAGAGACCAAGCTTTAAAACCGATTCAAGATGAATTGGAGATGGACGAGACATTAGAAAATGTGATTAAGAAATTAGATGCATCTGAAATGTATAAAGACCAATTTTCAAGAGCCTTTGGATCTGAAGAAATAAATGAGAATAACATTGCTTTGGCAATAGAACAATTTATGTTGAGTATTGTCTCCTATAATTCGAAATTTGACAAATGGCAAGCAGGTAAAGTTGAGTTATCGCAAAGTGAAGAAAGAGGACGGAAATTATTTTTTACAGAATACAATCCATTTTTCCCTGAGCAGTCAGGTGCAGATTGTCAACATTGCCATGGTGGAGCTAATTTTGAAAATGATCAGTATATGAATAATGGTTTGGATATAGATGCAGACATTCTTGATATTGGCAGAGAAATGGTTACAATGAACCCTATGGATAGAGGAAAATTTAAAGTGCCTTCTCTACGAAATATCGAATTAACACCACCTTATATGCACGATGGAAGATTTAAAACTTTAGAAGAAGTAGTCGGGCATTATAATGCTGGTATTCAATTGTCCAATACAGCAGATGTTACAGTATTAAATACAAAAGAAACTGGTCTGTTTCTTGACGAACAAGATAAAGTAGATTTGGTTAATTTTTTAAAGACATTAACAGATCCTACTTTTGTTAAAGATACACGTTATAAGTCGCCATTTAGATAATTAGATTTTCGGAGATTTTTTTATTGTTTAGTTTATTGACAAAATAGGGTAATGTCTGGCGTTACAATTGAGTTGCTTTTATTTCCAGCCCTATCAACTATATATATAGTGAATGAAAGGTCATTGGTAGGGTATTGTTCAGGTTTTTCACAGTTTGGTATATTATCAGGAAATATACAACAGGTCGTCAAAAGTACCATGTTTATTTCCCCTGCGACACCATTATTTGCTCCTTCTTCAGGAATTGAGGGAATCCTAAATCTATCAAATACATCCCCTGTGCGATTGTCAGTTAAAAATATATTTTCACCACTTTGATTACCAAAACCAATATCTCCATCTCCATCTTTAAATCCTATAGATAGTATTAATGTGTCACTATTAAAACCTTGTACCAAAGTGTTTTTTGAAAATCCTATAAATGATATTGATGGTGTGTCACTGTAATCTGGAGCATTAATACATTCTACCAAACCCAAAACACAAATAAGGGCAAAAACTAAATAATAGGAATAAGAACCAATTGTTTTCATATTTATAAGTAATTATTATCTTTATTTTTTAAAATAAATCGAATTTAAATCATAAAGAAGTAATTAAATTCTAAGAAGAATTTTTCACTATTCATGATACTAAGTTAAACATTTTTTTTCTACCTTATTCACTCAATTCAATAAAAGAATAAAATGGGCTTCAGTGAGGTTCCGCATAAATACTAATTATTAAGAAGATTCAGAATAGATCAGCATTAGTTAATGCATTAAGCCAAGTGACGTTACAATCATTTGATGACTTTGCTATTGATTTGTTTTGGTACCAATATACACATAGTATCGTGTATAGTGATTGGATAAATAATCTTTTTCAAGATGGATTTACTATAGACAGTATTGAAGATATTCCTTTTATGCCTATTTCAGCATTTAAAAATAATGTTGTTATGTCTGGAGTATTTTCGGCAGAAAAAATTTTCACATCGAGTGGCACGTCGGGTTCGTTAGTTTCATCACATTATATTAAAGATGAATCTTTGTATCATACCAACTCAAAATTGGGTTTTGAATCTCATTATGGTGATGTTGCTAAGTATTGTTTTTTAGCACTGTTGCCTTCGTACATGGAGAGAGAGGGCTCTTCACTAATAAGTATGATTGAATATTTCATTTCACTTTCCAGTTATGACGAAAGTGGATTTTATCTTTATAATCATGATGAGTTAAAGGAAAAACTGAGAATATGTAAAGCTAAAAATATGCCTACAATTTTATTTGGAGTAAGTTTTGCACTTTTAGACTTTGTCGCCACGCATAATATAGATTTCCCAAATTTAATAATCATGGAAACTGGTGGAATGAAGGGAAGAAGAGCGGAAATAACAAGATCAACTTTACATAACCAAATACAAATAGGTTTTAATACTCAAAAAGTTCATTCTGAATATGGAATGACAGAATTGTTATCGCAATCTTATTCTTTAGGTGATGGGATATTTTTACCAGCGACAACAGTAAAAATGTCAACCAAAGAAGTAACTGATCCATTAACTACTACTATAAATAACACTAGTGGAATTCTTAATGTTATAGAT
>JAZGFO010000138.1:0-29966 GCA_036479655.1 Saprospiraceae bacterium | reverse complement strand
TAGATACTTATCGCAATGATATTAATTTGAATCTAAGAAGATATAATAATTAGCAAGAACAAAAACCTATCATAATAATATTCTTCTTGTGGAGTTCAGACAACGCTTCTTGAAATTCTTTTTGTTTTCCGTTTCTAAGTAACAAAGTAAGTCTCCAACGTATTTTCCATTTTTGATTGGGTCTTAGGTTTCCTTTAATAGCAAACATTTCCATAGTACACATACCTTCAGGATCTCCAAGGTTAAATATTTTCTCTATCGGATAGTCATTTATCCAATTGTTGTCTTCTGTATCAAGATCGTTTGTATATATATACCCATAAGTATTACCATGAACAGCGTTTGTCACTTCTATTTTATTGATAAGGTCTTCGGTCTTAAGTTTTACCTTGTTTTTTAATAAATAGAGATTAAAATCTTCATTGTTGTATCTATTTCTCATCTTGTTGAGGTGAATAATGTGAAATGCTCTATAAAGTGTAATTGTTGGAGATGATGAGAGGTAATTATCAATAATTTCGTGGATATTGAGCGGTGTTTTGGTATATACACCATGATTATAACAAGAAGTATAACACAAATCATTGTCTGTAAATTGACCTCTTGTTTCCATTTTAAAATAATAAGTTTCTGAATTAAAACTTATGGTAATAACATCAAATTTTGGGATGTCTGCTAATAGAGTATTGCCTCCAATAAAAATAAGAATAACAAGCATTATATTTTTCATTGTACTATGTTTTGATTAGTACAAATATCAATGCAGATTTGAATTAATGATAGACCAAATGAGTATTCGTAGGAATTATTCTATTAAGCGGAGTATTTAACTCAATTACTCTCCTGTTTGTTAGTATTACTACTCTTCTAAAATTTGTAGTTTGGCATATTTAAGCATTATTCTCTTAGTCTGAGCATCTCTAAGTCCATCAAAATGTATACTTGCCACCATTCTATCATCAATTGAGACTACTTTTCCTTGTCCAAATTTTAGGTGTATAACAGTCATTCCAACTTTTATTTTTGCTGCTTGACTAGCTCTAAAATCTTCTCTGGCAATACCTAAAGAAGGTGCTTTTGCTCTTCCCAATGATTTAAAATTTCCTAATATTTTTGGCTCTGGAAAATCTGGTCGCTTGGTGATTGATATTAATGAATCCATGTTTTCAGATCCTATTTCTTCCAAGAATCTACTTGGATCATTGTACCTCATATTACCAAATTGATATCGGCTTGATGCGTAAGACAAGGTCAAAAACTCTTCGGCTCTAGTAATCGCCACATAAAATAATCGGCGCTCTTCGTCTATTTGATCTGGAGTTGTAAGTGACATAAACGAAGGAAACAAATTTTCTTCCAATCCTACTACATACACACATCTATATTCGAGCCCTTTGGCGGCATGCACACTCATAAGTGTCACTACATCGGTTTCATCTTTGTCAATATCGGCATCGGTCATTAATGATATAGTCTGCAAAAATGACGATACAGATTTATCCATTATTTCTTCATCGTCCTCTAATTCATCGTCTTCAACAAATTCTTTGATGGCATCTAATAATGAATTTACATTATCTACTCTACCCTGTCCCTCAGGACTTGTATCTGCTTTTAATAATTCTGTTATTCCAGATTTACGAACGATAAACGAGGCAATATCATAAGCATTGGTATCTACAAGACTTGCTTTTTGTTTAAATGAATTGATCATTTTTACAAAGTCAACTAAAGATTTTTTTGATCTAGCGGAAAATTCAATTTTAGTGAGGATTTCCCACATACTCATATCATTATCATTGGCAAGAACAGCTATTTTGTCAAGCGTAGTTTTACCTATTCCCCTTCGTGGGTAATTGATTATTCTTTTGAGCGCCTCATCATCTTTGTCATTAATTGTTAATCTAAGATAAGCTACTACATCTTTGATTTCTTTTCTCTGGTAAAATGAGGTGCCACCATAGATTCTATATGGTACATTATATCTTCTTAAATACTCCTCAAAAACTCTTGATTGGGAATTCGTCCTATACAAGATAGCTATTTCACTATTGCGAAGGTTGTACCTGTTTTTGTGCTCAACAATACTATCAGCAATTCGCTTCCCTTCTTCAGTTTCTGTATTAGTTTTGATCAGTTTTATCTTATTGCCTTCCTCTTTATCTGTCCAGATATTTTTCTGAATCTGTTTTTCATTATTAAGAATAACTGTATTAGCTGCTTGAACGATAAATTGTGTTGATCTATAATTTTGCTCAAGTTTAAAAGTTTTTACATTTGGAAAATTACTTTGATACATCAATATATTTTCAATAGTCGCACCTCTAAATGAGTATATACTTTGCGCATCATCACCTACGATACAGATATTTTCTTCACTGCCTGGATAAGATGTCAAAAGTTTTATAATTTCATACTGCAGATGATTGGTATCTTGAAACTCATCTACCATAATATATCTAAATTGGCGTTGATACTTTTCTCTTACATTGTCAGGATTTTGATAGAGTAGTCTAAACATCTGTAACAATAGATCATCAAAATCCATTGCTCCTGCTCTTAAGCATTTTGCAGTATATTTTTGATAAATTTGATATATTAATGGCCGTTTATTCATACGATCAAGTGCCATCAATTCTTCATTTTTGACATATGCCGAAGGAGTGATCAATGTGCTCTTTGCCGATGATATTCTCGATCTTATAGCACCATTATTATATACTTTCTTGTCAAGGTTAAGAGACTTAATTATACCATTGATTACACTTTTACTATCATCCGTATCATAGATAGTAAAATCATTGGGGTAACCAATCCTGTGCGCTTCTCTTCTTAATATCTTAGCAAATAAAGAGTGAAATGTGCCTGCCCACACTCGTCTTGCGCCACTACCTACTACTTTTTCAATACGCTCCTTCATTTCCTTGGCAGCCTTATTGGTAAAGGTAAGTGCAAGAATCTCCCATGGCGGAACACCATTATTGATGATATGAGCTATCCGATATGTTAACACTCGAGTCTTACCTGATCCAGGACCTGCGATTACCATTACAGGTCCCTGCAATGTAGTAACTGCCTGACGTTGAATGTCATTTAACTCGTCTAAGTATGATAAATCGGCTTTTTTCATATTGTTTTTGTTCAATAACCTAAAGTATCTTGAATAGTAAGCATGCTAATATATTTCCAAAAAAAATGAAATATTCTTAGAATGGTAAATCATCTAAATCACCAGAAGCCATGTCATTCCCATCACTAAAATTAGTAAATGGTGGTTCTTCAGTAGGTAATCCTGTATTATTTACTGGTGCTTCAGGTGCTGGGGCTACAGACAGCTTTTCAATTTTCCAAGCATTAAGATTGGTAAAATACTTACCATTCCATTCTCTGCCTCTAAGGTCAAAGTAAACTTTTAGCTTTTCTCCTTCATTAAAAGGATCTATAGCTGCACATCGATCTTGAACCAATTGAAACTTTACAAATTGTGGATATTGTCCATCCATTTGAATCACAAATTCTCGTGCTTGAAAAGAGTCTGTTTTGTTTTCAGTCTCAAATTTTTTGTGTAAAACTCCTTCTACTTCTAAAGCCATTCTATTCTAATTTAGTTGATTGATAAAGATATGTATTCGTCTATACTAAATACTTATCTAATAAAGAACAACAAAGATATGTTTCTAAATTTTTATAAGCGAATTATATATAATTTTTCTTAATGTAATAGCCCAAAAGAAAAGTGATTAAATTGAATAATAAAGATTACTTAATAAAATAGATCAAAAAATAATATCAAAAACACTAAAGATACCATTGCAGAAATGTGTAATTTTGCTAAGCGTCATTTTGTAAAAAGTGGTACAAATTTCTAAAAAATAGTATGTATACTCCAAAAAGATATAATAATGAAGATATAAATGCTGCAATAGCATTTATGCAACGTTATAGTTTCGGTACGATCATTACCTCCAATGGTGATAGACCTACTGCAACACACTTACCATTTATTATTACTAAAAAAGGTGACAATATTCTTTTAAAATCTCATTTTGCAAGAGCAAATAGTCAATCTATAAATATTGAAGAAAAACAAATATTGACCATTTTTTCAGAACCTCATGCATATATATCTCCAAAACATTATGAATCTCAATTAAATGTTCCCACTTGGAACTATATATCCGTACATGCCTATGGAAAAGCATCTATTATTAATAGTGAAGATGATGTCATCTCGTTATTAGAACAAACTATTAAATTTTTTGATGCAAGTTATTTAGTTCAATGGAAAAAACTACCTTCTGATTTCAAAACAAGAATGATAAAAGGAATAATTGGATTTGAAATAGAAATTACAGAACTTCAATTTAAAGAAAAATTGAGTCAAAATAAATCAAAAGCTGATCAAGGAAGAATTATCAATAGTTTTAACAAAGATGGCACTGATCATGAAAAACAAATAGCAGCGTACATGGAAAAGTTTAATAAAAAAATCACGTAAAAAGAAAAAGAATGGGACTAAAAATAGAAATTAAAAACTCAATTGCGTATCTGATTATTAACAGACCAGAAAAATACAACAGTATAAATAAAGAAACGGCAATGGCAATTCAAAAAGAATTGGACAATTGTTCTGAAAATGATAATGTGAGAGCGATTGTATTAACGGGTACTGGCAAAGCTTTTTGTGCGGGTCAAGATTTGGGAGAAGTGGTAGATCCTAATGGTCCCGCTCTCGAAGATATAGTATCTAAGCATTACAATCCTATAATTGCAAGAATTAGAGCAATTCAGAAACCGATAATAGCCGCAGTAAATGGTGTAGCGGCAGGTGCAGGTGCTAATATAGCACTGAGTTGCGATATAGTCATAGCAGCAGAATCAGCAAGCTTTATCCAAGCATTTAGTAAGATTGGATTGATACCTGATAGTGGTGGAACATTTTATTTACCTCGTCTAGTGGGATTTGCGAAGGCGAGTGCTTTGATGATGTTGGGAGATAAAGTAAGTGCAAGTGAGGCTGAAAAAATGGGAATGATATATAAATGTGTTCCAAATGAAAATTTTGAGAAAACGTACAATAATATAGCACAAAAACTCGCTTCTATGCCTACACAAGCATTGGGATATACAAAAAAACTACTCAACAGTTCATGGAATAATACTTTAGAACAACAATTAGCAATGGAGCACGAATATCAGTACAAGAGTGGTCAATCTGAAGATTATAAAGAAGGTGTAGAGGCGTTTTTGGAAAAGAGAAAACCTACTTTTAAAGGAAAATGATACTTTGATAATAAGAGGAAAATAATGAAAAGGAAAATACTACAATTTGGATTTATATTACTAACCATAATGTTGATAGCATGTAATGGAGATTCTGAAAACACGCCTGATGTTTCTCATGTAAAAATTGATAATCAATATATAAGATTTGAAAAAGAACTGATGGTGTTGGATTCTAACAAAATGGCGCCAGCACTAATGAGCTTATTAGGTAAATATCCAGCTTTTAGTAATTTATATTTTAATCGTTTGTTGTCATTGGATACTAATAATAAAGAAGCCTTTAAAGATGCTATGCGGGGATTTGTTACCAATAAAGGTATAAAAGACTTAGCATTAAAAGTAGATAAAGAGTTTTCAGATTTTGACCAAATAATAAAACCGCAAATTACTGAGGCTTTCAAATTAATGACCTACTATTTCCCTTCTTTTAAAGCACCTAATGTATATACTTATATTTCTGAATATTCATACCAACAGTTTTTATTTGAAGACAATGCTAGAGATGGTTTAGGAATAGGGTTGGATATGTTTTTGGGTGGAGATTATCCTTACAAAGAAATAGATCCTAAAAACGACGCTTTTTCTAAATACATCACAAGATCATTTGATAAGGCACATCTTCCTCGAAAAATAATGGAATCCTTGATTATTGACAAAATAGGAGCAGCCCAAGGTAGTCGTTTGATTGATAAAATGATTCATAGAGGCAAAATACTATATTTCATAGAAAAGGTTTTACCTACATCTCCAGATTCTATTATTATGGAATATACGCATGATCAAATGGAATGGGTAAATAAAAATGAGTTGAAAATGTGGGCATTCTTCTTTGATAAAAACTTGTTTTATGAATCCAATGGGATGAAAATTAATAAATATATCAATCCAAGTCCTAACGCTCCAGGAATGCCTGATGATGCCCCCGGTCGTACTGCCAATTATATCGGATTGCAAATAGTGAAAGCATTTATGAAAAAATATCCTGAAACTGGTTTTCAAGAGTTAATCAATATGAAGGATGCACAAAAAATTATGGACAAATCAAGATATAAGCCGAGAAGAAACAAGTAATTTGTCTTATAGATAGATAATAATTATTTTTCTAAATACCGCACTATAATATCAACTATATTACTACCACAAGTACCATTTCCCAATGCATTGGTATGAATTGAGGGCTTAGTCGTATTGGCTATTGCTTTGAGAATTGCTTGTTGATTAGGACCAACTATTGTGTTCCAACCTTCATCTATAGTTTCGATCCATTCTGTCTGTGTATCTATAATAATACCGGGTACTTTATGAAAATAAGCCTCTTTAATAATACCGCCAGAATCAGTAACTGCCAATGCAGAATGTTTTAGGATACTTTGGGTTTCCCAAAAACCAAGAGGGTCAACAATAGTAATATTTTCGCCCAATAAGTGAGTCAAATTATATTTATTAATCGCAGCTTTTGTACGTGGATGTAGTGGAAAAATAACAGCTCTATTACATGAAGAAACAGCAGAAAGTATGCCACCCAATGTCTCAGCGTCAGAAGTGTTAGAAACTCTATGACAGGTCATAAATATATAATCTCCAGGTACCTTATATTTAGTTATTACTTCTGACTTAGTTAGGTATTTAGTATCTCTAAATAATAGATCAAGACTAATATCGCCAGTTAAATATACTTGCTCTGTTTTTCCTTCTTTTTTTAGATTATTTACACCCGTCTGCGTAGGACAAAAATAAATATCAGTAATACTATCAGTAATCAATTTGTTTACTTCTTCTGGAATCGATTTGTCAAATTCTCTTAATCCAGCTTCTACATGAACCAATGGTATGTTTCTTTTAGCCGCAGCTATTGCAGCAGCGGCAGTAGTATTGGTATCTCCATAGACTAGTATTATATCTGGATTTTCTTTATCAATTATAGCATCAAACAGTATTAAAAATTCACCAATTAAATTATTGTGGGATTTAGATCCTATACCTAGATTATACTTAGGCGTAGGAATATTCAATTCAGTAAAAAAACTTTCTGATAGATTATGATTATAATGTTGTCCAGAGTGGACTATTACTTCATACAGTTGATCATGAATAGCAATAGCTCTACTGAGAGCAGCAGCCTTTATAAACTGAGGTCTTGCTCCTACAACAGTTAGAATTTTATACCGATTTTTCCTTTCCATTTTTATTGTAGATAGGTAGTGCAACAAGCATGATAATCCCTAAGATTATATTGACAAATTGTACTGTGAAAAATAAAATATTAGCAAAAGAAAATGATTCACTCATTTCTAAACCGTATAGTTTTTGTAGTGCTTCGCTTATCAAAAACTGATAAGTACCAATACCACCAGGTGTAGGGATAACTATGCCTAGAGTACCAAATACAAATACGATTAATCCAGCTACTGGACCAAGTCCAGAAGTAGGCTCAAAGCAGAAAAACATTAAATACGTCATCAAAAAATAGCAAATCCAAATAGTTATACTAAGTACAATAAAAAAAACTGGATGACTTACATCTTTGATCGTCAAGATACCTTCCCAAAACCCTAAGAGAATTTTTTTAATTTTCTGCCCTATTTTAGAATTCAATAATTTTTCCCTTGATTTCCATAGCAAAACAAATAATATGCCCATGCCCAATACAAATAATAATCCATTTGTAAGAGTGAACATTCTTGAAATCCCAAGACTAAAAACATCATTAGATTCAAAATAACCAACAAACTTATTAAATGAAAGCACCATTGTAATACCAATAACAATAAGAAGACTAATAACATCCAGAATCCTATCTGTCACGATAGTTCCCATCACTTTTTCTGGTTCAAAATCTTCATATTTTGCCATCATTCCTGCTTTAATAAACTCGCCAGACCTTGGGATACCAAGATTAGTAAGATACCCCACCATTAATATTCCAATGGTGTTTATAAATTTTGGTTTATGGCCAAGAGGCTCAAGAAGCATATTCCATCTTAATGCCCTAGCAATATTACTAATAAGGTAAATACTCAATGCAATAAGTATCCAAGTTATATTTGCAGACTTGATGTCGGATAGAATCTTTCCTATAAAATCACAATCTACGGCGGCTATACCTTTAAGAATGCATTCTGCTTGGTATGTACTTTCAGATTTTAAATATACAATGTATAATAAGATAAGTCCTATCGATAAAAACGATAGTATTTTTAGTACTTCTTTAATGTTTTTGTTCATAAAAATTAGTCAAAAAACCATTAAATAATGCTAATCAAGCTTATTGAATTCATTTGGAAAAATAGTCGTTGGCTTATGGTCTTTTGCTTCTTCTGGTGTCATCAAAGCATAGCAAATTATAATTACAACATCTCCTACCTCTGCACGTCTGGCGGCAGCACCATTAAGACAGATTACTCCTGACCCTCGTTCTCCTTTGATTACGTAAGTTTCTATTCGTTCTCCATTGTTGTTGTTTACAATTTGAACTTTCTCCCCTTCCAATAGGTCGGCAGCATCCATGAGGTCTTCATCAATAGTGATAGATCCTACATAATTTAGATTTGCTTCTGTAATGGTAGCTCTGTGTATTTTCGATTTGTGTATATATAGTAACATTGTGCAAATATAAGAATTCTATCATAAAAATTAAGTTACTAACTTTTTAAAAATGATAATAAAGTTGATAATTATTTTCAAATACTAATTTATATCATCTTATCGTTTTATATTTGCACACAATCATATTGTTATGAAAAGAAAAGAATTTTTAGAAAAATTAGGTGTTGGTGCAGCATTTGTACTTACATCAACCTGTCTTGGGAGCTGTTCTAGAGACATGGTAGATGAGCAAAAAGATATCAATTTTACAATTGATCTGTCTGATAATGAATATGAAGCTTTAAATGATTTTGGAGCATATATTATCAAGGATCATGTCGTAATTGCTAGAAGTATATCAGGAGATTATATTGCAGCTACTTTGATCTGTAGTCATCAAAGTTTGTCTCAAATAACGTATAAAGTAAGTGAATCAGCTTGGTTTTGTACAGCACATGAGGCTTTATTCTCTGAAGAAGGTGAGGGGCTAAATGCTAATGGAAGCAAAGGTTTGACAGTATTTAATACAGAACTAAATGGAAACTTACTAAGAGTTTTTAGTTAAAAAGGGTTTCTAAATCCATTATTATTAAGATGCATAATTTATTTACCTTTACACAATGAATGCACAAAAATTATTAACTCGAATTTATATTAGAATACAATTAGTATCTCTATTTATTTTTATAGGTACTGCCGTTTTTGCTCAGATTAATATTAAGGTAGGCTATACTGGTGGTTATGCAACATTTGAATCCACAAATATGATTTTAAATCAATACAACACGGATAATACTGCAATCTCGCAAAAGTTTTCTGAATTACATTTTCTTCACGGCTTAGAGTTAGGTGGCAGATATAAATTTGGAAGCATTGGTATTGATGCTGGAATTACTTTAATGAGAAACGATACTAAAGCTACTGGAATAATCAATCCAGACGGCGGTAAAGGAGATCAAGAAATTGGGCTTTCTGTAATTAATTATCACCTAGGATTAGAATCACATTTTGGCTTTTTTGGAATAGGTACAAATATAGGATACCAAAACTTAAAATATAAAAAAGAATTGTTTGGTGATGAAGGCAAAATATATTCTGAATATCAATTAGGAAGTAAATTCTATCTTATACTAGAGTTACCTGGAGAATCAAGTGCCATATCTTTACGACCATATATATCAACAGTATGGGACGCTTATAACATCACTCAAGTAGCAAATAACATCAACGACAATACAGTAAATAGTATAAATGAATCTCCTTTTATATATGGACTTTCCATATTGTTTTATAATGGAAGGCAGTAATTAGTCTTTATTAATTGAGATTGTTTTCTTTTCTAAACCCATATTTAGCAGAATAAAAAACAAAAAGAAAGCTGTAATAACAGCTCTTTGAATAGTGTTTTCTACTAAAAATGAAACCATCAACAAGATATACAACGAAACTAAAAAAACATTCTTTTTTCTCAAGTAGATCATGGGCGCTAATAGTCCATAAAAAAACAATATTCCTCCTATAAATCCAATACTTACTATTATATACAAATACTGATTGTGTGGGTTAATATACTTTTGTTTGTCTCCATATTTTTGCTGATGCTTGGCAATCATTATTTCCCTAAGATCACCAATTCCATGGCCCATTAATGGTTTTTCTTTTATAAGATCAATTGCTATTTCATAGGACATTAATCGTTCTGAATCAGAAAAATTATTTCCTCTGTCATTGGCATATTGTTCTATATCGTATAGCATATAACCTATCTTATGGTTTAATGAAGGCACTGTCTTATATGCAACAAAAGGAAATAGTAACATGATAGCTAATGTAAAAAGACCTTGCTTTATTGTTCCATACTTATACAAATAATGAATCATTACCGTTGCAATTCCAATGTAGCTTAATACTATTCCGGACCTTACAGCAATAAAATGAACAAAAAGAAACAAATATGCCCCTATCACGAATATAATTGCCTTGTGAGTAGTTATTTTTGCACTTAGACTAAATAATAACGATACCGTGACGGCATAAGCTATCATAATAGCATAATGTATATGATCAATAGGCAAAGGCATAGATTTGCCTTTGTAGAATGCTTTGTTAATGCTATCACTATTTTGGAAATAATTACTAAATACAGAAAAACTGCTTACAACAAGAATCGCCATAAAGGCAGCGTGAATCCAAAAATGAGTCTTTCTATCAATTTTACCAAATATGTAAAAAGAAATTGGCAAGAATAAGAATGGCAATTTCATTTTTAGTTGTACTAGCCATTCTTCTATATTATAAGAGTTTATGCCTGAAACCACAATTGCTAAAAAAACAAATAACAATCCTATATATGCTTTAGAAGTTAAAATTCCCTTTATTGAATCCCTGTTTTTAATGGCTTTTAGAATAGCAAGCACCATAAACATAAGCATGCTTAAAGTGACTAATAATTTAGAATATATCAATGATATCACAAACAGAATTGCGATAATTAGAAAGTGTTTTTTATTCACAAAATTGAAAAGTTGGTTGCTAATGGTTTTGTTATATATATAACTTTCCAAATTATTTTTTAGTATAACAACTTACCATCTTTTATGATATGAGAAATTTGGCTTTTTATTAATAAATGCACTTCTTACAATTAGAATATTTATAATTGTAGTAATGACTTAATATTATTAACAACCCGCCAGATACATTTAATATTGGTGAAACATGAGTCTCAATACCAAAAATTAATAATGAGAAACCTGTTATAGCTATTATGAGTGGTTTTTTATTTTTATGGTTTCTATTATAATCTTTTACCAATGTGTATCCAGCGATAACAATCCCAATAGAAATAAACACCCAGTCAAATATATGATTATGCCCCGCACTGCTAATAAAACCAAATGATAATAATATAGGAAAAATAGAACAATGAATTGCACATACTGCTGCTGTGATAGCACCAGCAAAATCAGAATTTAAACTAAAAAATCTATTTATCATATACCACTCTAATGAAACAATGTTGCAAATGTACGACAAATGAAACAATGTTGCAAAAAGATTAGTAATTTTCTTAAAAATGTTAATTAAAAAATGATTCTAAGCACAATTCAGCCATGATATAATATTAAGTAGATATTTTAAAACTCTCACTCTATACCATTACAAGTTGTCTACCATTAAATATATAGAATATTCGAAGTCAAAGGGAATATTTAATCGACAACAGTTATTTTCATCATATTTGTTCGAGCTTTAGATTTTAAGGGCATACTTGTTGTATTTACAATAGTATCACCCTTTTCGACAATACCGTGGTCCTTAAGGATTTGTGTAATATCTGATATAGTATCATCTGTAGTAGTAAATTTATTATATTCAAAACATTTAACACCCCAGACAAGGCTCAGTGTAGAAAGTAAGTGTTCTTGGTCAGAAAAAATACAGATTTTACTTTTTGGTCTATAGCTTGATATTTTAAAAGCTGTATAGCCCGATACTGTCATTCCGCATATTGCTTTTGCATTAATACTATCAGCAACTTTTGGTGCTACTAAACAAATTGTATCAGAGTAAAATGTTGCAGAATCTGGATTAGGTTTTGGTCTTTTAGATTGCATTTCATAGTTCTTTTCTGCTTCTTCAACAATTTTATTCATTGCTTCAATGACTAATACAGGATGTTTTCCTACTGATGTTTCACCACTTAACATGAGTGCATCGGCGCCATCCAAAACAGCATTGGCAACATCAGTTATTTCAGCTCTTGTAGGACTCGGATTAGTAATCATACTCTCCATCATTTGAGTAGCGACAATTACTGGTTTTGCTCTTTGTATACACCGTCTAATGATTTGTTTTTGTATAGAAGGCAATTGTTCCATAGGTACTTCTACTCCAAGATCTCCACGAGCGACCATTACAGCATCAGTTGCTTTTATAATTTCTTTGATTCTTAGTATCGCCTCTGGTTTTTCAATTTTAGCAATTACTTTTGCAAAATGACCAGCAGCAGATATTTTACTTTTTAGTTCTTTAATATCTTGTGCTTTACGTACAAATGATAATGCAATCCAATTGACTGGCTGTGTCAGTATGTACTCAAGGTCTTCTAGATCTTTTTTAGTAAGTGACGGAAGTGAGATTTTTGTTTGAGGTAGATTTACACCTTTGTTGGATGACAAACGACCACCAAAAAGCACTTTTAGTTTTACTTGATCTACACCATTTGATTCTATTACTTTAAGCACAAGTTTTCCATCATCAATTAATACTTGCTCGCCAACGGATACATCTTGAGCAAAATTTTGATAGCTCATGTATATTTGCTTCATGTTGCCATGACATTGCTTATTTACAAAAGTTAATACATCACCTTCATTAATATCCATACCATCGTTCTCCATAAGACCTACTCTCAACTTAGGTCCTTGCAAATCTGCTAATATTCCTACAGTTAACCCATATTCCTTTTTTAGCTGCATGATAGTATCGATCGTCTCACCATGCATTTTATGTGTACCGTGAGAAAAATTAAGTCTAAAGATATTAACTCCTGCTTTAGCCAATTCTAATAATGTTTTTTTATCTGTTGAGGCTGGTCCTAAAGTGGCTACAATTTTAGTATTGTGCGAGTTATGTATTTTTATTTCTTTCAATTTTTCTATTTTATTATTACAAGTGCAAATTTTATGCCTACTTATAAAAAAAAAGTTCACAATCTGACTAGCAAATTGTGAACTTAATTTTTAAGCTTAAAAACTTATCTTCTCGTTAGAGGTTATCCTTCTTGAGATTGAAGATATTCTACAGCTTGACCAACAGTCTGAATATTTTCAGCTTGTTCATCAGGTATAGAAACATCAAATTCCTTTTCGAATTCCATAATAAGTTCTACTGTATCTAAAGAGTCTGCTCCTAGATCGTTAGTAAAGCTAGCTTCGTTTGTTACTTCAGATTCATCAACTCCTAATTTGTCGATAATGATCTGTTTTACTTTTTCTGCAATTTTTGACATAAGTATGTGTTTGTTTAATATCAGAATGCAAAAGTGGTTACCTAAAGGTTCATATCCAAACTTTTTATGATATTTTTAACAATATATTTTTTTAACTCAGAGTTAATATTTGCCAATATCATACGTAAAAGATTAAATGTCAGCTATTTACCATTTTTATATTTTTAACAATATAATCTAACTGCATCATCATTTTTATTTTTTTCTTTCCAGGGGCATATACCCAAGTATCAATAAAGATTAATTCCTCCAATGTTTTGTTATATATCATATATGTAGCATAAGGTCCTCCAAGAAAATCATTTTCCATTTCCCATATTCCACGTATTTCTTTAGTATATTGACCATCAATGTCATAAGTATAATCATACACTGGCAGATCGGTCGTATTAGACACCATATAACTTCCTTCTTGCGGAGAAGATATATATTTTTTACCATAATCATTTCTTAATTCTATAAGGTGATTAGGTTTTAATTGAGCCAATTCAGTATAAGGATATTTTCTTATTATTATATTCATTGCAGCAGTAGGAATATCTTTTTTGAGCCAGATATAATTTTCTTCTTCTTCTTTTAATCTTACAAAATCACCAGGGATTCTGATTTCAATATTCATTTCTTCTTTGATATCATTAATAACACTGGTATTTTCTTTTTTTAAAACATAGATAGATGCATCCAATTGTTCTTGATCATGTAATTTTATTCGTTTTGCAATTGCCGGATAATTAGTTCTTATAAGCTTGTTGAGTTCTGCTCTACTATTACCAAATATATAAACTAATATTTGTCCTCTAGCCCATTTATCTTTACCTACAGAAGTATTAAAAGTTGGATCATTTTTAGCTTTTAAAAATTTAGCCTCACCAAGATCTTTACGCACCATTTTTGTTGTTCGTGATTCCGTATCACTGAGATCTACTAATACTAAATAGGTTCTTAATTCTTTTCTTAATGGTTCTCCAGATAATTTTTTGACTGTAAAGTGTCTTATATCAAACATAGGTTCTGGAGTTGGCATTATTGGATATGCACTTTCAAAATAATAACTAAATGTATCACGAACCTCGCTTTCCCATAGATCGTTATCAGCGATTACTATGATTTCGTTCATTCGAGCCAATGCAATAGGCTTCGACTCATAGCTTTTTATAATTTCATCATTACAAGACCACAATGATAAGAGGCAAAGAAGTGTTACTATGTATATTATATATTTCATCTTTATTGATTTAATTCTATAACCTAAACCCAAAAGAGATTTAGGTATAGAATTTATAGTATTATGTAGATGTTTAAAATTTCTTTATTGGTGTATAATATTAATGAAAAACCGTTTATCCTTTTAAATTACACTATGAAACTGCTTTAAGAATCGAGTGTCATTTTCAAACAACATTCTTATATCACTAATATCATATTTTTGCATTGCAGATCTTTCAATCCCAATCCCAAAAGCAAATCCAGAATATTTTTCAGAATCAATCCCACAATTTTCGAGTACGTTAGGGTCTACAATCCCACAACCTAACACTTCAAGCCATCCAGTCCCTTTAGTAAGTTTTCGAGCGGTTTCTGTCTCAGTACCCATCCAAACGTCCATTTCTGCACTAGGCTCAGTAAATGGGAAATAACTAGGTCGTAATCTTATATCTGTTTGTGGACCATACATTTCTTTTGCAAAGTACAATAAAGTTTGTTTCATATCGGCAAAAGATACATTTTCATCTATATACAATCCTTCAACTTGATGAAATTGACAATGTGACCTAGCTGAGATAGTTTCATTTCTATATACTCTACCTGGTGCGATTATTCTAATAGGTGGTTTTTGAGTTGTCATTACTCTTGCTTGCACAGATGAGGTATGGGTACGTAACAACCGAGTAACACTATTTTTAAGATAAAAAGTGTCTTGCATATCTCTTGCAGGATGATCATCTGGCGTATTCATAGCCGTAAAATTGTGCCAATCGTCTTCTATCTCTCTCTCTTCTGCTACTGTAAACCCTATTCTTTCAAATACCTCTATCAATCTATTCATTACTAATGCCACAGGGTGCCTGCTACCTTGTATTACTGGGTCTGAAGGAGCTGATAGATCAAGTTTAGAACCAGCATCTTTACTTTCTTGTGCAGCCAAATTAGTTTTAAATGTATCAAAAACTTCTTCCGCTGCTTGTTTTACGGTATTAACCAATTGACCAAATTCTTTTTTTCTTTCGTTTGCTACATTTCTTATTTCTCCAAATAACGGTTTGATTATATTTTTAGAACCTAAGTATTTGATTCTAAATTGCTCTAATCCTTTTCCATCTGTAATAGTTACATTTTTTACTTCTTCAAGTAGCTTTTCTATTGTATTAAATACATCCATTATCTTCTATTTTTGATCTAAAATCGCTATTTTATTTCTTCTTTTTTTTCGGAGCTGCTTTTTTTCTCGTTTTCTTCTTAAATGCATCTGGAATTTCAACTTCTACAAGTTTTTTTACTTCTTCCAATGTCAATTCAGCAGCTTTTTCTGGAGACATTGCCTTTTTATCTATTCTAGGAAGTTTGATACTCTTTTTCTTGAATCTTATAAATGGTCCCCATCTACCGTTTTCTACAGCTAATTTTTCATCTTCCCATCTATGAATAAATCTGTTGGCTTCTTTGACAAGCTTTGCCTCTATTAATTCAAAAGCTTCTTCTTGGGTCAAATTTTCAAAATCATACCGTTTTGGAATATTCACAAAGAATCCATCATATTTCAAGAATGGACCAAACCTTCCTTTTCCTTTTGTGTAAGTAATACCTTTGTAAGTACCTACAGGAGCATCATCTTTTATTTTTTGAGCTATATGTTCTATTGCTCTTTCTAATGTTAATTCTAATGGATCTTCTACTCTTGGTAGATTGACAAACATTTCATCATATTTGATATACGGGCCAAATCTTCCTCTTGCCACTACCACTTCTTTTTCTTTATAATCCCCAAGCGTCTTTGGCAAGCCAAAAAGCTCCATGGCTTCATTATAAGTGATTGTTTCTAAAGATTGACCAGGTTTAAGATTTCCAAATTTTGATTTCTCTCCTTCATTTAATTCATCTGGTGTACCGATTTGCACTACTGGACCAAATTTTGCCATTCGCACTAATACAGTACGCCCACTTTCAGGGTCAGTACCTAATTTACGTTCTCCACTTGCTCTTTCTGCATTTTCCTGGGTATCTTCTACAGTTTTGTGAAATGGCTCATAGAAGTTCTTAAGTAGTGATCTCCAATTTTCTTTACCATTAGCTACGCTATCTAATCGATTTTCTACATTTGCTGTAAATCCATAATCCATCACCTCACTAAAGTGTTGCGATAAAAAATCACTTACTAACATACCCATATCTGAAGCATATAATCTATTGCTTGTTGTACCTGTAACCTCTGTTTTTGCTATTTGAGTTACTTCGCCATTTTTAAGCATCAATTCTTGGTACACTCTTTCTTTACCTTCTCTGCTTTCTTTGGTTACGTAGCCTCTTGCTGGTTCCATTATTTTAGTAATAGTAGGGGCATAAGTAGATGGTCTACCTATACCTAATTCTTCAAGCTTCTTCACCAGACTAGCTTCTGTATATCTACTAGTTGCTCTCGAAAACCTCTCTACACCGATCATTTGGCCTAAATCAAGTACTTGATTTTCATTCAATGGTGGCAACATACCTTTCGCTTCATTTTCTTCCTCATCTTCATCTTTTGATTCTATATAAACCTTAAGAAATCCATCAAATTTTAAAACTTCTCCAACAGCATTAAGAAAATCACTTGGTCTACTCGATATTCCAATTTTTGCAGTAGTTTTTTCTGTTTCTGCTTCAGACATTTGAGAAGCTATAGTTCTTTTCCAGATTAAGTCGTACAATCTTTGTTGATCTCTATCAGGGACAACATTCTTTTGTTCAATATATGTAGGCCTTATGGCTTCGTGAGCCTCTTGAGCATTTTGAGACTTTGATTTAAATTGTCTTTCTTGATAATAGCTATCACCAAATTCTTTTTTGATATGATCACCAATTAGACCCATAGCTTGACCACTTAATGTGGTACTATCTGTTCTCATATAAGTAATCTTTCCCGCTTCATACAATCGCTGAGCATTACTCATTGTTCTGTTTACACTAAATCCTAATTTTCTACTTGCTTCTTGTTGTAGTGTTGATGTTGTAAATGGTGCTGAAGGTTTTTTCTTTATTGGTTTTTTAGTAATGCTTGCTATTTTGAAAGAAGCATTTTTACAATCTTCCAAAAACTTTTGTGCGCCATCCAAGTTATCAAATCTTGGTGAGTATTCTGCTTTTAAAGCTACAGATCTACCATCATCACTTTTTACATTGAATAAAGATGATACTTTAAAAAACGGTACAGGTATGTGTCCTACTATTTTTCTTTCTTTTTCTACTATTAGTTTTACTGCTACAGATTGTACTCTTCCTGCAGATAGTTTTCCTCTTACTTTTCTCCACAATACACCAGACAATTCAAATCCGACCAATCTATCTAATATTCTCCTAGCTTGTTGCGCATTTACAAGATCAATATCAACTCTCCTTGGGTCTTGTACTGCCTTGGTTATTGCAGGTTTTGTAATCTCATGGAATACAATCCTAGGCGTTTCGGAAGGATCCAATCCTAATACTTCACATAAATGCCAAGAAATGGCTTCTCCTTCTCGATCCTCATCCGTCGCCAACCATACAACATCTGCCTTTTTAGCAGCATCCTTTAATTCTTTTACTACTTTAGTCTTTTCTGGAGAAACCACATAAGACGGTTCAAAGTTGTTTTCGATGTTTATTCCTTTGTCACCCTTCGCAAGATCCCTAATGTGTCCATAACTAGACTTGACTTTAAAGTCTTTACCTAGGTATTTTTCTATAGTCTTTGCTTTTGCAGGGGACTCAACAATCAGTAAATTCTTAGCCATAATTAAATATTATTTTTGATGTCTTTGATTATTATATCAATAATTTCAGGTGCAAAGCTAATAAAAGTTTGTTCAGAATTAATAATCGATTTTTTGTACCTTCGTTTTAGACCATAAAAACTCGATATATTACGTTTGCATTTGTAAAAAATAATCTATGAAAATATTTTGTATAGGTAGAAATTATGCCGATCATGCTAAAGAACTTAACAATCCATTACCGGATCAACCTATGGTATTTATGAAACCTCCCTCAGCGTTGTTAATTTTGGATCGACCATTTTTTTATCCAGAATTTTCTAATGACATTCATTACGAAGGAGAGATTGTTCTTAAAATCGGAAAAAACGGAAGACATATTCAAAAAGAATTTGCTAATTCATATATAGAAGGTATAGGATTTGGTATTGATTTTACAGCGAGAGATATTCAACAAAAAATGAAAGAAAAGGGTTTCCCTTGGGAATTGGGCAAGGCATTTGATAAGTCTGCAGCTATTTCTAATTTTGCAGATGCAAAAAATTTTGATTTTGATAATATTGAGATTGTAACCAAACTAAATGGGAACGTTGTCCAAAAAGGTAATTCTAAAGATTTGCTTTTCAGTTTTGAAGATATATTGGTGTTTATCTCCAAATACTTTACTATCCAAATGGGCGATTATATTTATACAGGAACTCCTGCAGGAGTAGGTCCGATTAACATTGCAGATAAGATTGAAGGATATATTAATGGAAATAAGATGCTAGAATGCAAAATTAGATGAGGTGGACAGTACTAGTTATCCAAACATTTTAACTTAAATGCTTTTTTGTCTAACTTTTTCAATAAAAATACGTTTATACTTCTAAATGATAATCACGAATATCAATCAAAATGGAAATAAAACAAAGTATTACAACTCATTATGATGCTGTCATTCATTTTATAAAAAAAATGGATGCTGATATGGTATCAACCTTGTTAAATAGCAAGTATACTTTTCAGGAATTTCCTAAAGAAGTCTTTATTAGGAAATTAGGAGATTTATTTTTCGAATTTTCTCAATTGGGAGATATGATTTTACATTCAGAAAAAGGAGCTTGTTATGGATGTAGTAAAGGTAAAAAAGGACTTACTTTTATTGGAAATAAATCAAAATGCTATATCAATTTTGTAATAGACACAGATAACAATGATCATGTAATTGATGTTTATGAATGTGATGAATTTTGTACAACTAACAACAATTATAGAAAGAAAAGAAGATTATACTTAGACAATAGTGGAGTTTATGATAATAATAATTTTGATGAAGGTGTGGATGATGATGATCCTTTTTTTAATGACAACGACCGACTTTATTAAAAAAAACAATTTTAAAACTCGTGAGAAAAACTACTTTTACTAAATTCATTAATTCTCTTTCCGAAGAAGAACTAAAATCAGAATTAGATAAGATATATACAAAATACAAATCTGTAAAAGAGTTCTATACCATGGAGCTTGGTGAATCCAAAGATAGAATGCTACTTTTGGATAAAGCAAAGAAGAAAATTGCTAAACTATATGATAGACGTAGAGCTCGATCAAGAGTATCAAAAACAAATGTGATCATCAAGGAAATGGTAACAATATCTATATTTGACCATGAATTAGCAGATGTGTATCTCACTCATGCAGAAGTTGCCGCAATTCATGTTAGAGATTATCGAAACCCAAAAGACGCAGAAGTAAATACATTGGTAAAAAGTTTTAAAACTAGTATAAATTTAGCATTATCATCAGGATCATTTGAAGATTTCAGGCCTAGGTTTGAAAAAATCTTTGAATCACTTTATGGATTTTATTGGATTGTAGAAGAATTAGAATTTATCTACGATGACATGATAGAGTCATGATAAATGGGATCCGATAAGGATTTCTTCTTTTGACATTTTTTTACTTTACTTTTACATTTTTTTTTATCTAAAAGTAGAGCGCCTAATAATTAATTAAGCACTCTATTTTATAATTCTATTATTGTTTTGTAAACAAACCCTCGCAATTTAGTGGAGGTTATATTCAGAAATAATAAGTACCAGGAAATAAATCATCTTCAATTTTCACATTTACTTCTAAGATAGATGTAGCTCTTGAAATAATAACACCAAAATTTTCTAAGTCCTCTTCGCAGACAAAGTTATCTGATAGCCATGTACCAATAAAAGGATTAAAAGAATAAAAGTTAATAATACGTTTTTCATTGTTAAAAATTTATATGTTTATAATTAATAATTTTTTTTCTAAAAAAAAAGTTATTAATCTTAATAAAAACTCAAGTTAATTGTAAGCGGAGGAAAGACAAAGGAAGTATTCCGATATACATAGGGATGATTATTGGTTTTCTTTTGTCTTATCAGACGGATTTAATTTTTTTATTATAAAAAAACACACAAATCAACTTTTAGTAGATTCATAAATACTAGTTTTTTTTGTCTGCTCACTTACAATACTTATTCATAGATTACATTATAATAATTCAATCTAGTACTTTCACGTTTGTAACAAAAAATTGCTTGTGCAAAATCCGATTATTGATGTTATTATTCCTGCATACAACGAAGAAGAATCAGTAGGATGTGTTGTCAATGACATACCTAAAGAATTTGTTAGAAATATTATAGTAGCAAATAACAACAGTACAGACACCACAGCCGATGTAGCAAAGAACGCTGGTGCTATCGTAATAAATCAACCGATAAGTGGCTATGGAAATGCTTGCCTTAAAGGGATGGAGTATATTGCCAACTTAGAAGTAAAACCTGACATATTAGTTTACTTAGATGGTGATTATTCTGATTTTCCAGAAGAAATTGTCAATGTTGTGGCTCCAATAATAGAAAGAGATATTGATATGGTGATTGGTTCAAGATCCACAGGGCATTTAGAAAAAGGAGCAATGATGCCTCAACAAATTTTTGGTAATTGGCTCGCTACTACACTTATCAAGCTTATTTACAAATATGAATTTACAGATTTAGGACCATTTAGAGCAATAAGATATGATAAACTAATAGCCTTAGACATGAAAGATAAGACGTTTGGGTGGACTGTAGAGATGCAAGTAAAAGCAGCAAAACAAAAATTGAAATGTGAAGAAGTGCCTGTGACTTATAGAAAACGAATAGGCGTATCAAAAGTATCTGGTACGCTAAAAGGAACAATACTAGCGGGGCACAAAATATTATGGACTATATTCAAACTTATATAATAAAAATAGCTGCTAATGCACTAATAACAAATAGCTTGTTAGCAGTAAAAAATATTTAATGATCAATATTATAGGATATATATTACTTACAATCTATGTACTTGCATTAGTATATATACTATTCTATTGTTTGATGCAGTTTCATCTTTTGTATCATTACCAAAAGAAACGCATGAAGGTAAAAAAGGAAAGAGAATTAGATCTTGATTCTGATAAAGTACCTTTTGTGACAATACAATTACCTATATTTAATGAGCTGTATGTGACAGAGCGATTGATTGACAATATTGCAAAGTTTGATTATCCTAAAGATAAATTCGAAATACATATTTTAGATGATTCTACTGACGAAACACTTGAAATTAGCAGAAGGAAAGTGGAGGAATATAAAGTAAAAGGGTACAATATAGAACTTATAACTAGACCTGATAGAGTTGGATATAAAGCTGGTGCGCTTAAGTATGGAATGCAGTTTGCAAAAGGAGAATTCATAGCAATTTTTGATGCTGATTTTTTACCAAATCCAGATTTTCTTTTAAAAACAATGCCATATTTTAAAAACAATAAAGTTGGTGTAGTACAGACAAGATGGGAACATATCAATGAAAAATATAGTCTTATAACAAGACTACAAGCATTTCAACTTAATGTCCATTTTACCGTAGAACAACTGGGAAGGCATGCTGGCAATTTTTTACTCCAGTTTAATGGTACAGCTGGTGTATGGCGTACAGAAACGATTACTAGTGCAGGTGGTTGGGAAGCAGATACATTGACAGAAGATTTAGATCTAAGTTATAGAGCACAATTAAAAGGATGGGAGATAATATTTAGAGAAGATATTGGATCTCCAGCCGAACTGCCGGCAGAAATGAATGGATTAAAATCACAACAATTTAGATGGATGAAGGGAGGAGCAGAGACTGCCAAGAAAATGTTGCCTACTGTATGGAAATCTCATATTTCTTTTTCTAAAAAAATCCATGCGAGCACACATTTATTATCAAGTACTGTATTTTTGAGTGTTTTTATCATGGGTGTTTTTAGTGTCCCTATGCTATTTTTTATGATTCCATTACATATTAAT
This sequence comes from Saprospiraceae bacterium, assembly GCA_036479655.1. Taxonomy (GTDB): domain Bacteria; phylum Bacteroidota; class Bacteroidia; order Chitinophagales; family Saprospiraceae; genus CAJXUU01. The sequence goes on along the minus strand of JAZGFO010000138.1, from coordinate 6,795 downwards.
AGTTCTTATTTTGGGGTGTTTTTGATATCATTAGTTTCTATTATTACAGTATATTATGTAGCTAATGTAGATCAAGAATGGAAAACAGAAGGAAAATTAAAACTTATTGTAAAGTTTATATTTATATTTCCTGTGTTTTTAGCCCTTTCTATGGGATTGTCTCTCCACAATTCGATAGCAGTATTTCAAGGTTTTTGGGGTAAAAAATCCGCATTTATCAGAACCCCAAAATTCAATATTCAAGGATTATCAGACTCCTTCAAAAAAGAGAATTATTTATCAAAAAACATATCTACTATTACCATTTTTGAAGGGCTATTATCGTTATATTTTTTGGCTGGTATATATGCAGGTTTTTATCTTGGCAACTTTACTTTTTTAATCCTTCACATTTTACTATTTTTGGGTTATGGGGCGACATTCTTTTACTCTATTAAGCATTCGAGAGCTTAATAACTGTAATGAGTTGTAATTTCTGAGTGTATAATAAATATTAACGATGAATCTTATTCTTAAAAAATACTCAAATGGAATATTTTTATTTAGTAGCTTGTTATTTATTATTTCTGTCTTAGCATTGGGATATACAACTCATCAAAAAGAATTTCTACAGATTTTTATCTTTGCAAGCTTTGCTTTTTTGGGATATTTATCTTTAGGTTTTCTTAATTCCCCAAGTTTAAAAGCTATTCTTATAATTGGACTAATTGTAAGAGCTGCATTGATTTTTAGTTTTCCCAATCTCTCTGATGACATATTTAGATTTGTATGGGACGGACACCTTACTGCCAATGGGCTCAATCCCTATGGTTACCTGCCTTCAGATATTGTCAGTCAGAATATCCCAAATTTGAATCATACATTGTATGATGAGATGAACAGTCCTAATTATTTTACAATTTATCCTCCATTTACGCAGTTGATTTTTTATATATCTACCCTTTTGGATATTGGTCCTTGGCATGGTATAAGATTAAGTACAGTGATTATAAAAATCATTTTTTTTGTTGCGGAAGTTTTTACTTTCATAGGTATTGTTAAGTTATTAGAATCGCTTCATTACAATAAAAAATTGGTGGCTGTATATTTTCTAAACCCTCTTGTCATCATTGAAGGTATGGGTAATCTTCATTTTGAGATACTAATGGTTAACTTTTTAGTATGGTCTATATATTACTTATTTGTGAGATCTAATATACGTCTTGGCAGTGCTTTTTTGGTGTTTTCAATAGCTAGTAAGCTACTTCCATTGATGTTTTTGCCCTACTTTTTATTTAGATTAAAGAGCAATAATAGAATTAGATTTTTTACATGGGTTACAATATTATTGGTGCTTATTTTTTCACCTATTGCCTTTGGTTTAGACTTTGCCAATTTTGGAGCAAGTATAGATTTATATTTTCAAAAATTTGAGTTTAACGCGAGTATATATTATCTACTTCGTTATATTGGGAAGGCTATTTCAGGGTATAATCTCATTTATTATCTCGGACCAATTCTTGGAATAGGTGTGGTATTATCTATTATTAAAAAAGCAAAAAAGAACAAGAAATACGAAACCATTGATTTTATAAATTTTGCTTTTTTTAGCTTTTCATTATATTTATTTACAGCTACAACCGTGCACCCTTGGTATTTGATCATTCCTATCTTATTGTCAGTGTTTGTACCTTGGAAATTTGCAATTATATGGTCTTTTTTGATACTAATAAGCTATATCAATTACAGCTATAGTCCATACTACGAAAATCTCTGGGTGGTCGCTATCGAATATTTTCTTGTCTTCGGATTTTTATACTATGAGTATCGCTATCCATCAAGAAATCTTACAATTAGATAAAAAAAGTTTATTTATCTATATGATTTACTTCAATCAAATGTAATATAAAAACTAACCCTCCTTTTTTACTTTTTCGATTATTTCTTCGTAGTAACTATGATAGATGGGTAGTATATTAGCAATATCAAAGGTTTTGGCATGTTTGAATGCAGCTTTTCTAAATTTTTGATGTGTTTCAGGGTTTGCTAATATTTCTATTGTCTTATTTGCCATATCATCTACATCTCCAACTTTGCATAGAAAACCAGTTTTGCCATGAATATTGACTTCTGGTAGACCGCCTACATTACTAGATACTACAGGAACTTCACAAGCCATAGCTTCGAGAGCAGCGAGACCAAAACTTTCATTTTTTGAAGGAAGTAAAAACACATCAGTAATAGCCAATAATTCTTCAACAGCATCTTGTTTTCCTAAGAATCTAATCTCACTACATAGTCCTAAATCTCTGCACATCTCTTCTAAGTGTTGTCTTTCTGGTCCATCGCCAATTAATATTAGTTTACTCGGTATCTTAGCTTGAACTTTAGCAAATACTTTGATAACGTCATCCACTTTTTTAACTTTTCTAAAATTTGAGACATGTACTAGTATTTTTTCACCATTAGGCGCTACAGCTTTTTTAAAATGATCCTTATCCGTTTTTCGAAAACGTGTAAAATCAATAAAATTATAAATAACTTTAATATCAACTTTTACATCAAATGTAGATTGTGTTTGCTTTTTTAATTGATTGGAAACTGTAGTTACTCCATCACTTTCATTGATACTAAACTCAGCTACTGGAAAAAAACTTGCATTGGAACCTACCAAAGTAATATCAGTTCCATGTAAGGTAGTAATGACAGGTATTTTTATTCCATGAGATTTTAATATTTGTTTTGCCATATATGCTACTGCAGCATGTGGTATTGCATAATGCACATGTAATAAATCTAGTTTTTCATATTTTACAACATCTACCATTTTGCTGGCAAGCGCAGTCTCATATGGTGTATATTCAAATAATGGATAATCAAAAGAACTAACTTCATGGAGGTACACATTTGCATTAAATGAATTTAACCTTGCTGGTCTTTTATAGGTGATAAAATGAATCTCATGACCTAACTTGGCCAATCCTAATCCTATTTCTGTAGCGACAACACCACTACCACCATATGTTGGATAACAAACTATACCTATCTTCATCTGAAAAAATTGTTTTTGATTTATTCTCAATACTAACTCATAAATGGAGGAATGGTTGTAAAAAAGTATATTTAATTATTTTCTGGCTTGCTCGCTCATAAAATAAGCTTCAAACACTGTGAATACAACATAAATAATTATAAAAGGAATAACAAATACACCATCTTCAATTTGTTTAAACTTTTGATAAATACTTACTATGCCAATAGATATTAAAAATTTAAAGAGAACATTAAAAACCACTATATTAAGTAGCCCCTTTTTTTTTTCTCCATTATCTAAATACTGTGTCACAAAAAACATAGTAATACATAAGAGAGAAAAAATAGGTATTGCATAATATGCTATATCTATATACGGACTTACTTTATCATTATAAGATAACCCATACATACAAGACACTAATAATATAAGAGTAATTGTAAACCAAGAAAAGAATTTTGAAGTATTCATTTACATCGAACTTTGTACTTTGTAACCCAAATAGACGGCAACTAATCCTCCCAAAAAGCTTATCGCTATATAAAACAAACCGAGCGCTACTTGATTATTTTGAAACAATTTTAGCGTATCATTGCTAAATGTAGAAAACGTACTAAAACCACCACAAAATCCAGTTGCCAAAAGCAAAGAATGATGGTGCTGAAGTTCTCCTTTGGTATCAATACCCATTAACAATCCCAATAAAAAACATGCCATAAGATTTGCAACAAAAGTACCTGCTGGAAAATTAGTATTGACATTTGTAAAGTAATTTCCAATCCCAAATCGAAACAAACTTCCTGCTCCTCCACCTAAAAACACATAAATCCAACTATGCATTCGCTTTTTTTTCTTGATTTCTTTTACTGATCATACTTAATAAAGAGGTAAGTATAATTGCTAAAACTAAAATAATAATTAGTAATGACAAATTACCTAAATATTGTAACATTACAGCCAATAGAATAAATAATATATTAACGAGTATTAGTAAAGCAGAAGCTTGCATATGGCTCAATCCAGCGTCAATCATCAAGTGATGGATATGTGTACGATCAGGATGAAATGGTGAATTGCCTTTTAAAAGCCTCATAATAAACACTCTTAAAGTGTCAAAAAGTGGCAAAATTAAAATAGCAATTGCCATTGTTGGTGCTGACTTAAATGCATAGTCGACATTCAAATTTTCTTGGTGCAATTCTATAAACTTAATAGTAAGAATAGAACAAACCAACCCCAACAAAAGCGCTCCCGTATCACCCATAAAAATACGTGCAGGAGTAATATTATACTTAAGAAAAGCCACAAGTGATCCTGCCAATGCAAATGCAATCATAGCTAATTCTACTCGATCAACTTTTAAAAACCAAATTCCAAATACAACAGATATAAGTGTCCCTAATCCTCCAGACAATCCATTAATACCATCAATCAGATTAAAGGCATTGATAATCACAATAATCACAAAAATACTAAGAATTGCACCTACCAGATAAGGAATTTCAAAAACACCAAATATACCGTACAAGCTTGTAAGCATCACATTGGCCTTAAATACCAAAATAGCTGCAGCAAATAACTCTCCTAAAAATTTTTTAGAAGGGGACATTGGATCTAAATCATCTTTTGCCCCTATCAAAAATATTATAATAAAAGCACATAATATGTATTGTAAATCTCCAAAATATTCGAATGGAGTCCACATAATAATACTAAATAATGTGCCTGCAAATATACCTATACCGCCCAAAGATGGTGTACTCTCTGTATGAGACCTTCGCTCTCCAGGCTCATCAGTAAGTCCTTTCTTTATTGCAACATGAATTATTGACGGTATAGCCAAATAGGTCAATGTAAAAGAAGTGATAAAGGCCAAAATAATATCAAACATAGATTGTATTTATTATACAAATGTACAAAAATAACTAAGAAAGAAATATCTATATTTTGAATATTTAAATAGAAACGGCACTATATCTTTTTACAAATTCTTCCATTTCATTTACCATGTCAGGGCTACCAATAACTATAGTTGACCTTTGATGTATTTTTTCAACGTTTAATTCAAGAATCCGTTCTAATTTTGTAGTAATCGCTCTACCTCCTGCTTGTTCGATAATAAAACTCATAGGGTTACACTCGTATAATAATCTTAATTTTCCATGTGGATATTTTCGAGTATTAGGATACAAAAATATACCTCCTTGAAACATTATTCGATGTAAGTCTGATACCATACTGCCAATATATCTTAATCTTAAGTTTGAATCTGAGCACTCATCAATATATCTTCTCATTTCCAAATCAAATTTTAAATAATACCCCTGATTGACAGAGTAATAATTACCAGATTTAGGTATTTTCATATCCTTATGTGAAAGGCAAAACTCACCAATACTAGGATCTAATGTAAAACCATTAACTCCATTGCCTGTAGTATATACCAATATAGTCGATGTACCATAAAGAACATATCCAGCAGCAACTAATTCTGTACCATTTTGAATAAAGTCATCAATATTGACAGGTTCATTGTTTTTTGTGAGTCGCCGATAAATACCAAAAATGGTTCCTACCGAAACATTAACATCAATATTAGAACTGCCGTCCAGCGGATCCATAACTACAATATACTGAGCATCTTTATTAGATAAAGAATCAATAGGGACAAAGGTTTCTAATTCTTCTGAAGCAACACCACAACATTCTCCACCATATTTTAAACAATCGATAAAAACCTGATTGGCAAATATATCTAATTTTTGTACAGATTCACCACTTGCATTTGCACTTCCTGCTTCACCTAAAATGTTTACTAATCCAGCTCTGTTTACTTCCCTATTGACAATTTTTGCAGCTATACCTATGTCTCTTAATAGTCGAGTCAGGTGCCCCGTTGAGTCCGTATACTTAGATTGCCCTCTTATTATAAATTCGTCTAAAGTAATAATTCTATTCATTTGTTTTTGGTTTTAAATAAAAATAAAAATATTATGGTGTATTGAATATTCAAAATCTAAATCAAATCAAAGATAGTTAGATAATTAGCCTTATATCAATAAGTTACAATATTTAGTTATAGTATTTTTTACACTAATAAATATAATTATTGATAATAATACACCTATTTATATGCATATAGTATTTACTATTAATAGGTTGTGAATGTTAAAATTATTATTTGAGATATATAATGCAAATAATATTTAGTATCTTAATCCTTTATTATTAACTAAAATCAACTTAAGCTTATGAGACTTTTACAGTACGCTATTGCGATTCTCTTATGGCTTGTACTTGGTTATTTCATCAAACCTTGCTGGGAGAGTAATTGTAATGGGACATCAACCACTCAAAAAACGATATCCAAAGCAGTCGCTCCTACAATTAAAAAAGTTGTTGGGCCTTTATTGTTCAATTGGAACAAACAAGGAGCTATAACAGGAGACGGATGGAATACAAGAAGACAAGCTTTGATAGATGGTCTTGGCAAAGAAGACATTTTTGAAATCACCGGTAACTATAGAGCCGACGAGACTAATAATTCTAGTTTTGAAAATCTGGGATTGGCTCGTGCCAATGAAATTGCAAAATTATTTAAACCCCCACTTACGGACAATAGGATAAAACTTAGGAGTCAATTGGTTGGAACAGGTGTTTCAGATAAAACATCTTTATTTAAAAGTGCATCCTTTAGAAATTTAAGAAATTCTAAATCAGTTAAAGAAATTGATGATAAAACTATGATTTATTTTCCTTTTAATTCTACCAACAAGCTAAAG
>JAZGFO010000137.1:0-25031 GCA_036479655.1 Saprospiraceae bacterium | reverse complement strand
TACTACTCACATCCAATGAAGTCAACATATTGATATTATTGGTCGGTACATAATCGTCTAAAGCTCCAGTATCATAACCCATATCTATCAAGGCTTGCTCAAAAGCATCGTCTGGAACGTAGGTAATTGGCTCCATAAATGTACAATCTTCGCTAAACGTCGTTTGTGTATCAATATCTGTCCAGTTAGCCGTACTATAGAGTGCATCATCCACTTGGATACATTCTAATCCAGGATTGTTCGTCGCATTGAAGTTGTTGATGGCTGTATTGTTTCCATTTTTCATGTCCAATGATGTCAAATTGTTGTTTTGACAAAATACGGTAGATAGCTCCCCATTATTAGTGAGGTCTAATGTAGTAAATCATTATTACTACAATTAAGTATTTCCATGACATAAAAATCTTCTATTCCCGTAAGATTCGTAATGTTTTTGCTCGAAACATCAAGACTCAAAATCGTCTCAATGATAGCTGTAGGCACATAATCATCCAAAGGTCCTGAATCATAACCTTGATCGATCAGAGCTTGTTCAAAGGCATCTCGGGTACAAAAGTCGTTTGCGAGTAGCTAAAAACTGAGGAAACCACAACTAAGAAAACTGTTATTATTGCTTTCATAATAAATATTATTTATGGGTTAAAACAAAAATTTATAAAACATAGAGCATACTAATACTCGTATTTTGGCAGTACTAAAATTATCAGAACTTTAATATGCTACTGGGAGAGATGTAATTCATTTGCAAGTCTTATTACGCTTCTTTTTAGCACCGTACTAAGTAGTACAGTGCTAAAAATGATACGCAATCAATTTTAAACTGACGTTCGAATAGAATATAACCAAGTGAATTAATTTCAATAATTAGAATCTGAGACTATCAATTTATATTTGATTAGATTCGACATTAATTAAGATAAATAAGGATGTTTTTAAGCGCAATAAAATATAGCAAAAGCACTCAAATTGATCACTATTTGTAACATACGTTTCTTTACAATATCAAATCAAACTACTATTACACAAAGATATTTGAGATCTTATGTTCTTTGCCTATGTAAACTATGAGAGTTGAAAAATCTATGTTTTCCCGTAGAAAAAAAGAGAAGCAATATCAATTGCTTCTCTTTTTATTAAATAACCCATTTTTATTTTAAATGTATTTTACTTTTTATACTTTACTTTACCATCAACAATTGTGTATAATACTTTTGCATCTAAGATTTCAGCATCATTACAGTTAATAATGTCTGTATTCATAATTACAATATCAGCGACTTTGCCTACCTCTATGGATCCTTTGATATCATCTTCAAAAGCAGCGTAAGCATTGCCAAGTGTATAAGAATATAGTGCTTCAGCTCTTGTCATTCGCTGTTCTATAAAAAATTCCATTTCATTATCAACTCTCTTTCTCGTAACAGAGGCATAATAAGATGGTATTGGATTAACATCTTCAACAGGAGCATCAGTACCATTTGCTATCACTACACCATTGTCAAGTAATGATCGCCAAGCATAGGCTCCAAGTTTCGATCTTTTATTTCCTAATCTTTTTTCTACAAATGGAGCATCCGAGGTACAATGTATTCCTTGCATCGAAGCGATTATTCCATTCTTCGCAAATCTTGGTATATCTACTGGATCTAAATGTTGTGCGTGCTCAATTCTCCATCTTTTTTTATTGCCATTTTCGACTTGATGGAGCATTCCCTCATAAATATCTACTACCACCCTATTCGCTCTATCTCCAATAGCATGTACACAAAACTGCATATCATGCTCTAATGCCAATTCTGCAATTTGTTTGACTTCCATAATATCGGTGGTATTTTGACCTACAGACTCAGGTTTGTCGGTATATGGTTTTAGCAACCATGCACCAAATGCGCCAAGTGCACCATCTATTTCTGATTTTATAGCATTGCAAGTATAAAATCCACTACCTACTCGATTCGCCTTGACATCAGATAATTTTCCCTTCATTTCTGTCGAAGAATGTCTTACCATGGCCCATAGTCTAAGATCTAATTTATTCTGGATAGCAAGTTCTTCATATCTCTCTAATTCAAAGAACTTAGAGCCTGCGTCTTGAAATGATGTTATCCCATTTTTTAGACATTCTTGTTGTGCAAGTTTAATTGCATTATACCAGAGATCATCTTGTTTTTCCTGATCTAAGCTGTCAATATATAATTTAAATTCATCGTAGATAGAATACATGGCTTTCTCTTCAAACACACCAATAGCATCTCCATTATCATCTCTTACTATTGCTCCTCCAATAGGATTGGGTGATTCTATCGTAATGTTAGATACTTTCATTGCTTTAGCATTGGCAAATAATGCATGTCCGCTTGCGTGATACAAGATTACTGGATTATTAGGACTAATGTCAGATAACATTGAATGGTCTGGATAACCGTTGTAAACAATACCTGGGTTTTCATTCCATTTTTCTTGATGCCATCCTCTTCCTACTACCCATTCACCCGGCTTGAGTAATTTTACTTTTTCATCTACCATTGACACTATTTCTGCCCAGTTTTTAGACTTGATAAAATTCAAATTTTGCAGACTATTACCCAATCCCGAAAAATGGCCATGTCCCTCTATCCAACCTGGCATAACAAACTCTCCATGAGCATCTATTACTTTTGTGGATTTCCCCTTAAGTGCCAATACTTCATTATCATCACCGACTTCCAATATGATACCTTTTCTTACTGCTATTGCGGATGCTTTCGGATGGTTAGTATTTACTGTGTACACATTGGCATTAATGATAATTAAGTCCGCATCTTCAGTAGTTGTACAACCGAATATTAGCAAAAGAAATAAGACAGAAAGCAAAATATGTTTCATATATAGTGTTTGTAAAAAAACAAGATTAATAATCAAATTCAGATTTTTCGATTTTTCCTAATTTAAAATACTTGCTATTACCTTTTTGATTGACAAAGTATAGCATATCATTCTTAACTAAAAGTCCGAAAGGTGTTAAATGAAACTTGTCCTCTTTTTCTAAATTTTTATACTTTATCTTACCTTTAGCATCTACTCGAGCAGTAAATATTGAAGTCTTCCTACTTCTTGGATTACACCGCTTTAGTTTTTTGCCAAGCTTTAATCTTTCTACATTTACATCTCTTTCATTATATACCAATAGTAATTCCCCGTCTATAATTTCGTACTGCCCAGAAATAAAAAACCTATCATCTGCATAATCAGAATAATGGTTTCTTGGGTTTATAGTAATCCATAGTCGCTCCCCAGACTTAGGGTCAACTCCTTCTACCATCACATTATCATAATCCCAAGTATAAGTATAGTTTTGTGCATAACCAACTTGCCCAAAACTGTTAGAATGTGTTTTCAATCTCCTATTCTGCCTAATAATGTAGATTATATCTGAAGTTGGCAAAATATCAACAGTGGCATAATATTGATCAATTTTGTCATCTTTTTTCCCTTTTACTTTTTTCATCTCTCTATCAGTATATACTGCACGAATATTCAATAATTCATTTCCATTATTATCCAATGTAAGTAGATAACTTTTTAATATATCTCCTGATGGTTGCTGTCTAACAAACCCACTCACAAATAAATTATTATTGTCATCAAACTTCATTAATAAATTATCTACAAATAATTTTTTTATGTTTATGTCGTATATAAATGACGTACTATCTCCTGTTTCATAGTATAATTCATAATTGTAAGCAGGTTTTTTATTAATGTGCTCAGTAGAATTATTTTTTTTATATGATTTTATCAAAAAACTTGCTGTACCACTATTAGATACTGCTTTTGACTCAATTCTGTATTTGTTACTGCTATTCTCTGTTTCAATTTCATCCTCACTTATTAGGCTAAAACTATTATTGACATCTACTACTACATATTGAATATTAGTGTACTTATCTCTTCCACATTTTTCTTGAATATAATATATCAACATCTTTGACTTATCCTCTGACAACTTAATATTGAGTGCAAATTCATAATTATAATCTAGATTATCTATAAAATCTTTTTGATTGCCTGTCTTTTTTTTAAAATTTACTAAGTCATAAATATCTTTCACTTTTAGATCTTTATAACTGTACAACTGTGCAGAGACGAGGAAGTTACCTTTTTTCGATTTTTTATAATACAAATGCGCTAAACCATCACCTGTTGATATAGTCGCTATATCTATATATTTATTTTCTTCAATATCATAGACATCAATAGCGTGTGTCATTTGCATCGATTGATCAAATCTAAATAGTTTAATATCAGACTTGCGATAACTAACATGACTTCCATTTTGACTTTCTAAAAATACAAAACCATCATTCGAATTAATTATTCTATAATCTCCTCGGTCTTTATATTCTTCTCCAAATTGTATTATACTATTAGATTGTGCATATACAGCCCCAAATAAAATCAGAAAAAATCCACTTAAAATATATTTACAAATATGAGTACCCATTTATTTTATATTATTAACCGAAAAAATATCAAAACAAAGGTAATAAAAAGCAAATCAGTTGTAATAGGTGTATTACTGAATATCGCTAAAAAAACTATTAATAGTATATAATAAAATCAATCAATTAAAAATTCTATGAAGTAAACCTATACAATGATTACGTCTTATATTGATTCTAATTATTAGGACATGGTTTTTGCTCCGTAGTTAAAACTCCATTTATGTCAATATATATTAAATAACAATTCCCATCTTTTCCTTTAAGGATAATTCCATTTTCATTTTCAATGTAGAAGGAACCGCCATCTAATTTCATTGCTACATCGACAATGTCACAATATTTTGCTATGAAGATATAAGCAACTGAAGGATTGGTATTAGGACCTGTACCAAAATCTGATTTAAAACATATTTTATCACCATTTGGCGAAGAAACAGCCATTGCCGCTTGTGCATAACTAGTAGCACTGCTGAAATGATGCCCATAATGCTCTACTAAACCCGAATTATCTAATTTTACAGCTACTATTTGTCCAGATTGAGCTGGCAAACTGTGAGTAACATATGCCCAGCCAGGACGGTTTGTGTTCCTACAAGAAACATGACCAGCCACTCCGAAATCTGTTTCCGTAGTGAGTAATGTAGAACCTGATCCATCAAGTTTGTGCATATAAAGCTTTCCATTTCCATATTGCCCATAAAACTGTACTAATACTTCATCCCCATCTATTGCATAGCCGAGATCTCCATGATTTCCATAAGGAATTATACGGTTTTGGTATTGCATATCTAAGGTATTGTACACTTCTACACCATAGTGACCATTAAATGGATTATTTTCAGAAGTGGTATTATGATTCCACATAATAACAACATAATCACCTGACTGTGATACAGACACCCAATCTATATACTGCGGAGAGCTATCTCCTCCATTACCCCAGACTCCTGCAAAAGATTCTGTATGTACTACTTGTAATGTTTGTAAATCAAAAATAATGACATCTAAATCTCCATCAACTTTTTTTCCAACCAAGGCTACATAGTGGTCATTATTATCAATATTCCCTTCTCCTGGCCCCAATTTTACTACTTCATAACCACCAATACTTGCTACAGTTTGTGTTATATCAGTAGAAACAGTATATTTTTTTACGTCTCCATTATCTTTAAAACTCCATATTAAATTTGGATCTGTATTAGACCAGTAACTTGGATAAATATCTCCAGAAAGGCTTTGTACTTCTTGATAGGTTACTGCATCAAGTACTTTCCATGCTCGAATTCTAAATAATGTTTGATCGGAATTCCAAACTTGTGTTTTAGCGTATTCATGTGTAGGATACCATATTTGTGGATCTCCATTTCCATCTATATAATTAATTTCTTCCGTAATTCTTGTAATCTGTATGGGATTAAGTACAGAACTATCCTTCACACTTTCTCCTAAATTAGGAAATGCTACATTATTTGGTGTTTGAATACTTTGATAAGGCATCTCATCAGGAAACTGAGCTAATACCAATTGTGCAAATAGAAACACAAGAAAAATACTTAGTGATAGTTTTATATGCTTCATTGCTAAATTATAATTACTAATTTTGTTTTTTTCAATTTTTTGAAGGAGAATTAAAGAGAGATTATGTGTGTGTGGCTCGTCTTAAAATAAGGTTACCACTTTTGATTTTCAATAAAGTAAATTATTGAAAATCAAAGCATGTATAATTACTTTTTGTTTTGCAATTAAAAAAACACACTCTGAAATAAGCGAAATAAGCACCCAATAAAACACTATACGTCTATATATTTAGAAAACCAATAGGATTTTGGATAGAACTGATCGAATAGAAATTGCCTAAATTGGGAAATAGGTCCAATAATCCACTTTTGGGAACATTGTACCACATTGCTAATTCTGCAAAATATTCATCCGTAGACGTTGTAGGTAACAAAATACCATTACCTATCTCTAAACCACTACCCAATGCCAAGTCAGGGTATTGACCATATATTTTTTTACCATTAACTGCACCTCCCATCACAAATACATTACCACCCCAAGCGTGATCTGTACCATTACCATTGGATATTAGTGTTCTTGAAAACTCAGACATCGAAAATGTTGTAACTTGATCTTGAACCCCCATTTCTACCAATGAATTATTAAATGCTCCTAATGCTGCATCTACTTCTGCAAACATTGTCGCCTGATTATCTAATAATTCGTCATGATGATCCCAACCACCATATTCAATAAAAAATACTTGACGCTTAACACCTAATGCCTCTCGTATGTTAATGGTTTCTGCAATTCTTTGAAATGCAGATCCTAAACCATTCATATTTTGATTAACTGGGAAAACAGTAGTGATTTGTGGTGTATTTTCAAAAGCCTCACTATACTGCTGATGACCATCCCTTGCTATTTGAATAGTATTCATGTATGTTTTCTTAAAGATATCTTGATATTGAGCATCAACCATGTTATCAATTGCTTCTGTTCTCAATTGAGCTGTCAACCACCCATCTCCATAACCATTAAATGGAATACTTCCTTCGCTCGGACTCAAGGCGTATTCAGATGACAAGTCTCCCGTTTGATAAACATTGCTTCCTGATAAAGAAATATTCATAGATATACTTGGATTGCCTTCTGGAGGATTAGGTAATGAGTTAAGTAAATCTGCCATTTTTCCTGCCCATCCAGTTGCTACTCTATCATGAGGCACTGACGTCTGCCAATGCATTACTTGATCAGAATGAGAGAATAACCCCAATGGAAGATTAGCTGCACCAGAACCTATCGCATCTTTAGTTGTTGGCTCAATCAATGTACCAATATTTGATACAAAAGCTAATTTTCCTGATTCAAACAATGATCCCATATTAGTAAGTGAAGGGTGTAATCCAAATTTCTTGCCTCCAGTATTCGTCGGATTGATATCTACAAGATCATCCTTTGGTATTGCTTGATTAGATCTTACTGCAGCGTACTCGTTGTACTCCGCTGTATCCGTAGGTACCAACATATTATAAGAATCTGAGCCCCCAGCTAGCAACAGACAAACTATTGCCTTATAATCATCAAATGGACCAGCTACTGGTGGCAAATTATGATATGCTGCTGCATTCATCGCTTTAAGATTAAGTACTGTCGAAAACAGTGTTGTCAGTCCAACTGCTGCACAACTCGCTTGTCCTAAAAATGTTCTTCTATTTACTTTATGATGATGTCCCATATGTTTTGTATTTAAAATTTAATAAAAAAACGGTTCTTACTTTAGAATATTAAAATCTGGAGAAATTAGCATATAATACAATGCGGCACTAACTCTTTCCTCTTTCCATTCATCATCCCAATTCCATATAAGAGGATATAATGCATCTCGCATTATTTGCCTTGTTTCATCAGTTAGTTGACCATATGTAAAATACTTATCCAATTTATTTATCAATAATTCTGGTTGATCTGCTAATGCAACAAACTCATCAAATACTATTGAAACTGGTGGATTATTAAAATCATCATCTTCCCAATCATACATTATGTTGCCACCTTCCCAAAACATCCAAGAAAATATTCGATTAATATATCTAACAGAATTTGAAGTATTATGTAATTTTAATTCTGGTGCTACTAATCCTTCTGCTGCAATATCTCCTACCGGTTGAAAATCTGGCAAATAAAAATTAAAAACAGTTGGGGCTGCTAATACATGCTGCCCAGTAGCACCTAAGTATCCATAGCCATTGTTCCAATATCTATTCAAAGGAGAATCTTTCTCCACTATTCTAGCTAAAGCTGTATATTTTAAAAACGGCTCTCTTGCTTTTCCAGCATCAAGGGTAAGCATACGCTCTCCTGTTCGAGCTTCAGAATCTATCAATATTGTTTTTACCACAGCTTTCATATCACCACGAACTCCGCTACCATTATCATTGAATGCAGCTGATACTCTACCAATATATTCTGGTGAAGGATTAGATTTTATTAATCTCTGTATTAGCAATTTTCCAATAAATGGACCAACATTAGGATGATTAAATAGATTGTCAATAGCCATATCAATATCCATCATTCCCGATTGATTCGCTGGTACTACCAATCCATTTAACAGCTGTTTTTCTTCTGTCTCATGAAATTCTTGATACATAACCATTGGTACATCTCGCTCTACTGCCCATATTCCCAACCCAAAGAAAGGGTTATAAGGCCATTCGTTTGGATCAATAAGTTCTGCTGGTCCTAATCCTGTAAATATCTTAGCAAATTCTTGAATATCATTATTATCATAAGTAGGAATCGGCTGTCCATTACCATCCAACACTCGTGAACCATCAGGATTGAGCATATACAATCCTATCGAAAACAATTGCATAATTTCTCTTGCATAATTTTCATCTGGACTCGTATTTTCTTCAAGATTTGCTTTTGCATTATTGTAATGACTAAGATAGTAACCCATCTGTATCGACAAAGAAACATCTTTGAGCAAGTCTTTGTAATTACCAAAAGAATTGTCCAATAATATATCATAATAACCAGTCAAAGCATCAGCCCAACTTCCCAAATCTGAATTTTCAGAAATCACAACAATCTGACTCAAAGCGTATGCTACCTTGTGTCTCAATACATCCTCTTCATTGGTCATATTCATCTGCCACCATGCATAATTGAAATGGACTCCCCAAGGTCCAAATATATCATCTGGATCTTCACCTTGTCCTACTCTAAAAGCATATATAATATCCCAAATATCCTCCATTTCTTGTGTTAGATGGGTTGTGTTTTTGGTAAATTGATAATCTATCCAACTTTCAAAGTCAAGATCATTTGCCAATAAATCATTGACCATATCAGTAGTATGACCTATCGTTGCTTGGTTAAGAAATCTTGACGCCTCAAAATACTTACTGTCCATACCTTCAGCATTAAAAGTGTTTTCAGCTAATGAATTTTGCAAGCTATGACTTGCAGTTACAGTCATACCAACATTGTGTCCTGCTCCAACATAGTCAGTATAAGATTGACCATTCAATCCTAAAGTTACTAGAAGTGCTGTCGTGCTTAGAATAAAATTTATAATTTTCATCTCTTTATTTTTTGTCTTATAAGTCAGATAGAATATATATAATCATGACATTAAGAAAACATGTCCAATTATATATTGGAAATTCATTGAAATATATTAATGAACAATATGGATCAAAATTGATTTTTTTCCATCTATATTATATACAGTCAGAGAATAAGTGCCACTAATTAATGATGCTGTATTTAATTTCATTTCTTTCTCAGTAATCGCTCCTTGTCTTATTAATTTTCCGTTCATATCAGTCAACGAATAATTTAACTTAGCATCATTGCCATTTATACTAATAATAGTAAACGCTGATGCAGGGTTAGGTTGAGCCAGTAAGTTAATATCTAAGTCATTATCCGGAATATTAGTTGATGTAGTAATAGTAGCGTTTATTCTAAATTCGCTCATACCTACGCAAGTAGCAGCTCCATGATTGTTTAATATAGACACCAAAACATATCGCGCTATTACACCATCAAAATCAGGACCTTCGTCTCCTTGATAAAATGCTGAACCAGGAGCTTCGACAGCAGTGAATTCTGCCAGCTCTGTCCAATCTGTAGCATTATTAGAATAATCAATTACAATATCTTTTACACCTCTATTGGTTGTATCAGGAACATTATAATTCCACAATGTAGATCCATGAAGAGAATACTGGTCTCCTAAGTCATACATTATCCAATGTCCATCTTCTCTCTTATCATTAGGAGAAGTGGTTTGTTGGCATGACACCCAACTATCAGTATATGATGTACTGTGTCTATCCGGATAAGCTTGTCCCAATACCAATGAGGAGATAAATAGGAATAAAAACTGTAGATAAATCTTTCTTTTCATAATCTTGACATTTACAAGGTTTTAATGATAGTATCTTATAATAACTTAAAAGTACAGGAAATATATAAGAATAAGAAAAAGTATCAATAAGATTATAATATTTCAATGGTAGCCATTAAGGGTTTACCCCTATTTTAGTTTTGTTTTGTATAGTTAGAGACAGAGGGTATCTTACAGATGGCTGTTTGATTATGTATTTTATTCTAAATATCTTTTTTTAATAAATATATTGTTTTTTTTATTTTAATTTTCACTCGCCGTTCGGGCGTTCATCTTTTTGCCTTGATGCAAAAAACGAACCAAAAAAAATCAAGGCTTGTATAATTTCTTAACGTATTTTTTTAATCAAATTGAGAAACATATTGAAACTCGCAATTAAGTTTATTTATATTATCAGCAGCTTCATTTCTCAAATAGATTTCTCCAGTAATTACAATTCATTTTGCTCAAACACCAATCTGTTTTTATCTCAATTTGATCAAAAATATACTAAAATTATAAATGCCAAAATGAGTGTAGTGGCTATTAATTGAGTAGTGTAAATGTAGTTTTGAATTCATTCGAAACCGAAACAATGCAATCGCTGGGGCGAATTCCTTATGATAAGCATGGAGGTTTTTCTTTTAGAGAGTTAGAGGGTTGTAGAGCAAATAAGATTGACTTTTTATTTGAATTCCACTCGCCGTTTGGGCGTTCATTCTTTTTGTCTTGAAACAAAAAACGATTACCGTCTGCTTTAGCTGACTGATACAAGACTTTTCTACAATGGCTTTAGCCACATTATCAACTGCTTCATTTCTCAAATAGATTTCCTAAGCTAATTACAATTCGGTTTGCTCAAACACCAATCTGTTTTTATCTCAATTTGATCAAAAATATACTAAAATTATAAATGCCAGGAAATAGTGTAGTGCCAAAAGTTAGAGTAGTGTAAATGTAGTTTTGAATCTAAGTCACACCTAAGATAATACCTAAGTCCACATCCAAGTCAACATCTAAAAGCGGGAGCCCGTGCGAAAACGAGGGTGCGGGAGTGGCATTGCAGCATAGCATTTTTCGGACTAGATTTTTTTTGTTTATTCATTTCGCTCCTATTTTCTTTATGGTATTCATGAATCTCCTAAAGTCGATTTGTGTTTTTTTTATCAATGAAAAAAAATAAAATCCCGTCTGGAAAGACAATATCTAAGAAGCATCTAACATAGTCCGTCTGACAAGACAAATAACGAACAACTCATCAATGAAAAAAAAATGAAATCAGTCTGATAAGACAATATCTAAGAAGAATCTAAATAAAGTCCGTCTGACAAGACAAATAACGAACAGCTAGTTACTTTTTAATCATTTTCAGAACATTTCTTCTATATTCTGTATCAAGGATAACATTGTAGTATCCTCTTGGGCAGTCAAAAATATTTACATTTAATATATTACTTCCTTCATACATAGGTAATGATGATTGTTTGACAACTTTCCCCATATAATTTACTATAGTAATATTCAGTTGTTCGTCTCTAGAAGCATAAACTTTTAATTGTAAATCATCCAAAACAGGATTTGGATATATAACAGCCTCTAAAGGAAATGGTATAATATCTGGTCCACCTTCAATGTTTCCATGTGGCATAGCTACAAAGACATCATCTTGCATAACTTTCATATTGGTATTACGCATTAATACATCCCTAAGTTTAACGGCGTTAATTTCTTCTACTTCTTTTACTGTAAAATCTAAATTTTCAAAATAAAAACGATCCCCTTCTCTCAATGCTTGAAATTGTCTTTCTAACAATGTTGTTACAACACTTCCAAATAAACCATTATTTACATGAACTTCAGAAAGCATACCAACCCAAGCATCTATATTATTGATGTCACCATAAATATCTTTCATCAAAACTGTAGCTTCGTCGCTCAATTTCATTTCTTCAAAAGTACTGTATGGAGGCATTCCAAGATATGTTCTTATCGTATTAAAGTCTGCAACACCTCTTTCTCTGCCTCTATTAATATTTATAGCTCCAAGATCCAAACCACCTTCTCCAGGTGCTCCAAATAGAAAATTTCTTACATCATCAACAATTTTACAATCGTATTCTTGTTGAACTTGAGTCGCCATTCCTGTAACATAAGAATCTACTCCACCAGCAAAATCAATAAGGTAAGGATTAAAAAATGCATCTTTCAAAGCGATATTTCCGGTTTTTATTTCATTTCCATTATTATCCATTCTTATGATCGTGCTATTAAGTAGGGTATGTCCCATTCTAAAAGCTGCTGTCGAAAACTCATTTAATATTTGAGGATTTACATTTTCTTTATACCCATGATAAGAAGGTAAGTTAACCCCCATTGTAGGTAACCACTCCTTAAATATTATACTTTGATAAAGAGCAATATTCCATTTTCTCGCCATTTGATATATTCGCTCATCATTATAGCCAGGATGTCTTTCTTTTACTGCATCACATAGTCTATTGTGTTCTCTTACATATATCGTGTGTAAAGTAATAAGCAATGGATTTTCGTTAGCTCTGACATCTCCTGCAACAAACATTTTGACTAATGAATGAGTATCATCAATCATGTCAGGTGCATTGGGATCTACATTTGAATTGAATTCTCCATTAGTTGTATTCCAAGGTAAGTTATTGTCTTTACTCACTTTTAACTTGCCATCTTTAAACGATCTCAGCCAATTTGCTCTTTCAATAGAAGAACCGTAAACATTTGACAAATCTAAAAATGCTGTTATTTTATTTTCATAATTTCTCGGATTAGTAACTGAAGTACCAGTACCTTGTGCAGGTTCGGATCGGGACATCCACATAATATCCCCAGGACTAAAAAAAATATCGTCAGATGGAATTATTATATTGTCTAAAAATTCTGATCCATTATTAGAAAAAACAATATCATGATCTACAAATTGACCAAATGCCCATGTGAGGTCACTTAAATTAAGACCAGCCCCAATTTGCTCTTTTTGGTCAAATAATATATTACTAATTATTCTCGGGTTTATCTTCCCAAATTCTTCACCCATTTTCGGCAGAGAAATACCATCTGCAAAATCTGCTGGACTCATTCTCGGCTGAATATCTCCAACTGCTCCCCACTGGGGGTTAAGTTCGTTGTAGCCATACCCATCAATTGGTCTTGACTGTGTATAGGTCACCCCATATCCCAGACATAGTATAGCAGTTAAAACTATGTGTTTATATATAAATCTAAATAGGTATTTGCTCATGGTCTTGCAATCTTTTGCAGTTTAAGAGCACAAATATAAATTAATTATCTCAAAAAAAAGGATTTATACTGATAAATATCTAACAAATGACTAAATCATTCAAAAAAAACATGTTATATTAAAATTTTACACATATACGAAAAATGTAAATTATAATTTTTTGATATACAGTTAACTACAAAGACGACAATTGGTTCACATGATATACTGATGCACTTTCTAATTTCTAAAATATTTCATTTACATTTGTATTTCCTTATTATATCATATGGGTGTAAGTAATAATTAAACTACGCTATTAGTACGTATAATTAAGTAAAGTAGGATTTATAATTACACAAAATATTATCAAACAGCAAAGCGTTATCTAATAAGTAATATTTGTATGCAAAACATTAAAACTATGCAAAAAGCGCATCAATTGATTTATGTATAAATTAGTATTAAATACTGTAATTTTTTTTCTAACCCTTGGACATTTAAATGCTCAAAATAAAGGTTTGAAAACAAAATTAATTGTTGTAGATAGACAAGAGATAGATGTTGACTCCTTGACACTTATTCCTGCAACGGCTTCTGTTTCGATTAATAATGTTTCTATTGTTGATTTTTCGATTCAAAACAACAAATTAATACTAGGTGATTCTATCTTTAAAAGCATTGTAAATGATACAATTTCAATAAATTACAGAACATTCTTATTTGACATTGAAAGAAAATATTTTCACCTTGACTCTTCTATGATGACCGAAAAAAATAGGGCAATAATTATAGATAGTGAGTACAATTCCGCAAAAAATAAATCTGGAATAATTGATGCGAACGGACTTAATTACAATGGGTCATTTTCAAGAGGATTCTCTGTTGGTAATAGCCAAAGTTTAGTTTTAAATTCAAATTTCAACCTTCAATTAATTGGTGATTTAGGTAATGGGGTCAATATTGTAGCTGCCATATCTGACGACAATATTCCTATTCAACCTCAAGGTAATACACAACTAATTCAAGAATTTGACAAAGTTTTCATCAAAGTTTCTAAAGGTAAAACCAGTGTTATTGCAGGTGATTATAACCTAACTAGGCCCAATAGTTACTTTATCAATTATCAAAAAAAACTAAAAGGCATTTCTATAGCAAACACGACTACTCTAAATGGAGAGAAAAGCTTAACATCAAATGGCAACTTTGCTATATCGAGAGGAAAATTTACTCGACAAAATTTAGTTACGAGTGAAGGAAATCAAGGACCATACAAACTAACTGGAGCTAACAACGAACGTTTTTTGATCGTTTTGTCAGGGTCTGAACGAATATATATAGATGGACAATTGTTAAAGCGAGGGCTTGACTATGATTATATTATTGATTACAATAGAGCAGAAATAACATTTACTCCATTGAGAATAATAGGGAGAGAAAGTAGAATAATAGTAGAATATGAGTACAGAGATCAAAATTACCTAAGGTCAGTATATGCGTTTAATACTAATCTTTCTACTCCAAAATATAACATTAATCTTAATTTTTATAATGAGCAAGACAGCAAAAATGTAACTGGAGACATTGTATTGGATTCTTCTGACGTAAATCTACTATCTTCTATCGGTGACAATCTGAATCAAGCACAGGTATCCACATTAAGATCTGCAAACGATACGCTACTATATGCCAATCAAGTAAAATACAAACTTAACAGTGCCGTATTACCTGGCGATCCCAATGAGTATTATTTAGAATACAGCACCGATCTTGCAGAAAATCTTTTTGTAGCTTCATTTTCAGAAACTGAAAAAAATCATGGCAGATACATTATTGACAACGAAAATCTGATAAATGGAAGAGTATATAAATATGTTGGTCCCAATAAAGGTAGCTATGAACCTGTTACCACTTTAATCCCTCCCAACAAAACACAAATAATAAGTATGGGCATAGATGCTCACCCAAATGAAAATATAAATATTGGCAGCGAACTCTCTGTAAGTAATCTTGATAAAAATAGGTTTTCTGATATCAATAATGATGACAATGTGGGATGGGCAGGTAAACTCAATTACTCGCATAAAATATTCTTAAAAGATAAGACATGGCAATTAAAAACTGTAAACCTTTACGAACATCGCAATCAAAACTTTAATGAAATAAACCCTTATAGAAAAGCAGAATTTGCAAGAGATTGGAATCTAAACCAAAAAAATATCACCGGAGAACAAAACCTGTATAATGCTCAATTAATACTATCAAATAAAAAAGCTTTTCGCATTGGATATAACTTTAATCATTTTAATATTTTACAAACATATGCTGGAAGTAACCATAGCACGAACGTTCAGCTTAACCAAAATGGATTTGTCCTAAATGGATCATATGATGCATTGAACACCAAGGGCTTTGGAGAAAATACAATATTTAAACGACCAAAATTTGAACTAACTAAATCACTCTTGAAATCTAAAGAACTGATAATTGGTATCAAGTATGATGGGGAATCCAATAAAAGATATAGCAATAGCACAGCAGGAAACTTACTAAATACCAGTACAGCTTATGATGCCTATAATATACATATTGGAAATAGCCTTAAAAACAAAATCCACTACAAACTTCAATTTACCAACAGGAATGATTTGTTCCCAGACATGGAAGAACTTATAAAAAGTATAAATACCAAAAAAATTAATACAACAATTCATTGGAAAATATCGCCAGTCAATAATTTGAAAATGAATTTTGGTGTTAGAGATTTTAATGTACTACGAGCTGACCTATTGACTCAAAACATAGATAGTAAAAAAACAATTGTAGGAAAATTAGATTATTTTTTAAATATTAAAAATGGGTTCTTTGTGTCTTCTACCACCTATCTTATCAATTCTGGTCAAGAACCAAAAGTTGAGTATTTTTTTGAACAAGTAGAGCAAGGGCAAGGAGATTACATATATATCGGTAATCAAGACTCAACGCTGATCAATGGAAATTTTAGATACGCACCTAATCTCGGCACGGGTAACTTCATAAGGTTGTCACTTATCAATAATGAATTTATCCTTACAAACAATCAAACTATTGCTCAAAGTTTTCGCATTGATCCAATGAAAATTCTGAAAGGCAATACTACTAAATGGAGTAAGATTATTTCAAAATTATATATTATTAGTAATATACGAATAGATAAAAAAATTAAGGATGATGGCAGTAATCAGAGCACTACTTTTCTAAATTTTAAATATAATGACATTAATTTGGCTCGATACAATTCGATAATCAATAATTCGCTATTTATAAACAAAGGAAAAACGGAGTATGATATTCAAATATCGCAAATAAATTCTAAAAATATTTTTACTCAAATATCAGGATTAGAACAAAGACAAAAAGACGAAATTTCTATAAGATCAAGAATTAAAATAAAAGGAGCTTCAGATTTTATTCTAAAATTATCTAAAGGCACTAAATCATACAATTCTACGCTATATACTGATAGGAATTTTAAAATAAATTCTTATCAAATAAATCCTCAGATTAGTATTAGACCTATAACTTCTTTGAGATTTAACATTCAATATAACTATCAAAATAGAAAACAAATGATATCTAATATGGAGACTGCTATAAGTAAAGAATTTGCTCTAAATACAACTTATAGTAAGGTGTCGAGAACTAGCATAAATTTTTCTTTGAGCTATATAGATGTTAAATATTCTGGTAAGAAAGATAGTCAAATAGAATTTGATCTATTAGAAGGATTGAAAAATGGAAAAAACTATTTATGGAATACAAACATTACTAAAAAACTATCAAAAAGCTTAGATTTAAACATAAGCTATGAAGGAAGAATCAATGGTGCTGCACCTACTGTACACATCGCGAGAGCACAAGTAAAAGCAACTTTTTAATCAAAAACAATCTCCATATTTCTACATTTGATTTCATTTTTGTATATTACTTAATTCTATGTATCATATCTGTAACATTTATTGTCCAAAAACGTATCTACATAAATAAGACCAATGAAATATATATTAATGATTCTAATCACTATCGGATTAGCTTTTAGCGCATATAATGGATATCATCTAAGTAAGCTTGTAAAAGAACAGAAACAATACAAAGAATACATTGCTGAAATCAATATGGTCAACTATGGCTTATTTAATATGGAATTGTGGAAAGAAAAAGCATTAGATATTTTCTCCACAAGAATTGATGACTTCACCATCTCTCCACAAGTCTATGATGATGTAGAGCTAGAACTTAGAAAGTATCTTAAAAAGATGTACAAAGAGTATATCGCTTCAGGAAAATTAGTAAATCAATTTGTAGATCAAGCTCATAAAAGTGGCAAACTCAACAAACTATTTGCTACTTTGATAAAAAAGAATGTGGGTAGTATGCTTGGTGACATGGACATAGAGGCACAAATACCACAATTTGCAGCAACATTGTCAGCAGAGCTTAAAAAAAATGAACCAATGTTAAAAGGGTACCTAGCAGAAGGGCTTAAAAATTTAATTTTTGAAGGGAATGGAGAAAAAGTGAGTGACCCAAGAATGAACATATACCAACATTTTGGACAATCTGATCTCTCAAGTACTAACATTTATCTCACAGAAAAGATATCTAGTTTAGAAATTTCTATTAATAAAAAAGTAAAATTTGTTTATTTAAGCATCCTTGGATTAGCAATAATATCATTGTTATTCTATAGTGTTTTGGGTGGTGTCGTATCTATTAGTCTAGTTACATTAGCGTCTATTATCTTACTTATTCTAGGAGTAACTATGCCGATGATTGATATAGATGCAAGGCTTAATGCATTTAAAATGGCAATCGTTGGTAATGAAGTTAGCTTTAACGAGCAGTACTTGTATTATCAAAGTAAATCTATCCTTGATGTTACAAAAACACTTATTGCTGGAAAAGGAATTGATCTGAAACTTGTAGGAATAATGATACTGCTCTTCAGTGTTATTGTTCCGTTTATAAAACTAGTGTTATCAACTCTATTTCTCAATATGAAAAGCCTTAGAAACAGTAAAATTACAAAAGCAATAATTTATCATTTAGGTAAATGGAGTATGGCAGATGTATTTGTAGTAGCGATGTTTATGGCATATATTGGATTTTATGGATTAATATCTGCACAACTAGGCAATATAGGAAGAAATGAAACTGGATATGCTGTAGAAACAATTAACTATAGTAAGCTTTCACCTGGCGCCTTGTTTTTTACAACTTATTGTATTCTAAGTATTGTAACGGGGATATTGATTAAAAGATGGGAATTAAAACAGGACTTGATAGAATCTGTGTAATTATTTACCTTGAGAATCTTTAGGTACTGAAAAATAATAGTACATTTGCGCTTGAATTTTCACCTGCCAAATAGAAGCTTTTGGACTAAATCAATATTATGACAATAAAAAATGGAGATAAAGCACCTACATTTGTGTTGAGAGCCTCAGATCTATCTGAAATATCATTGACTGACTTCAATAATAAAAATGTTGTAATTCTATTCTTCCCTCTTGCATTTACAGGTGTCTGTACAGCAGAATTGTGTAGTATGAGAGATGACATTGCAACATATGAAGGATTAAATGCTGAAATATTAGCGATTTCAGTAGATTCACCATTTGTATTGGCAAAATTCAAAGAAGAGCAAAAGTTAAACTTTACACTTTTATCTGATTTCAATAAAGAAGTATCAAGAGCTTATGGCGCACTTTATGAAGATTTTGTTTTAGGTCTCAAAGAAGTCTCAAAACGAGCAGCATTTGTATTGGACAAAAATGGTGTAATTAGATATGCCGAAGTGTTAGAAAATGCGCAAAATCTTCCGACTTTTTCTGCGGTTAAAGAAACGTTGGACCAATTAAATTAACTAATAAAGCAAACTACCCCTACAATTAAATAATATGACAGATATACTAAACATTGATGTGCAAGAATTAGAAGATATTCTCTTAGAAGAGGAAATCAAATATGGCGAGAAAGCTGAGCTTATAATATATAATGATGATTTCAATACATTTGACTGGGTAATTCAGAGCTTAATGGAGGTATGTAGTCATAGTTTTGAACAAGCCGAACAATCATCTTTAATTGTACACTATAAAGGAAAGGCATCAGTAAAAAACGGTATTCTAATTGAACTTAAACCCCTAAAGGACGATTTAGTAGATCGAGGATTGTCGGCAGTAATCGAGACGTTTGCTGATAAATAATATCGATCATTTCTAATGCCAATATTTGGTTAATATTTCTTGCTGGTCAACTTCGATTTCGTAAAAAACACTAAAATTGAATATTCAATAATTACGATATGCATCATATCCTTATTTTGTAGGATATAACTTTACTATTTCTACTTGCCAGTATCTACGAGACAACTTTG
Source organism: Saprospiraceae bacterium (assembly GCA_036479655.1). Classification (GTDB taxonomy): domain Bacteria; phylum Bacteroidota; class Bacteroidia; order Chitinophagales; family Saprospiraceae; genus CAJXUU01. The sequence continues at coordinate 4,977 of JAZGFO010000137.1, read as the reverse complement.
TTCAATGACTATACTCGATGACCACGATATTACATTTCCACATCCTCACACTGCGGATGACAATGGTATTGTTGCCCTGGGCGGTGATCTTAAAGTAGATAGATTATTATTAGCGTATCAATATGGATTTTTTCCTTGGTTTAATCCTGAGGACCCTATATTATGGTGGCATCCTGACCCTCGATTTGTTATTTTTACCGAAGATATAAGGGTAACTAAAAGTATGCGCCCCTACTTTAATAAAGAAAAATTTAAGCTGACATTTGACAAACAATTTGAAAATGTATTGCGAGCTTGTCAAAACATAGACCGCAAAGATCAAAACGGTACATGGATTACTGAACAAATAATATCATCCTACACCAAACTACATGAAATGGGACTGGCACACAGTGTAGAAGTTTGGGATCAAGATGGCTATTTAGTTGGAGGGTTATATGGCGTATCATTGGGCAAAATATTTTATGGCGAATCTATGTTTAGTAGAGTGAGTAATGCCTCAAAATTTGCATTGATAAGTCTATCGGTGATTTTACGTCAACATGGTTTTTATTTAATAGATTGCCAAATGCCAAATCCTCATTTAAAAAGTATGGGCGGAAGATTTATTAGTAGAAATGCATTTTTAGCCTACCTACGAGGAAACATATTTAGTGAAACCATTGTTGGAGATTGGGACGAAATCATGAATATTTATCCTGTAAAAGATATTTTAAAACAATAGAATGATAGCATTTGACAAATATATATTAAAAAATGGTCTAAGGGTAGTTATCCATCAAGATACAAGTTCTCCGATGGTCGCTGTAAATATAGTATATGATGTGGGTTCCAGAGATGAGGATTCTAACAGGACAGGATTTGCACATTTATTTGAGCATTTAATGTTTGGTGGATCAGTTAACGTACCAGATTTTGATAAGCCAATACAAAAAGCTGGAGGCGAAAACAATGCATTCACTAATACAGACATGACAAATTTTTATGATGTCTTGCCTTCAGAAAACTTAGAAACAGCATTATGGGTCGAATCTGACAGAATGAAGCAACTGGTGGTTTCTCAAAAAGCACTTGATATTCAAATTAAAGTTGTCACTGAAGAATTTAAAGAAACTTGCTTATCAGAACCTTATGGTGATGTTTGGCATCATTTGTCAAGCTTAGTGTACAAAACCCATAGCTATCAGTGGCCTACTATTGGAAAAGAAATATCCCATATATCAAATGCAAAATTAGAGGATGTTGTTAATTTTTTCAATAAGCATTATACTCCACAAAATGCTATACTTGTAATATCTGGAAATGTAGATAAAGACAATGCTTATCAATTAGTGAAAAAATGGTTTGAAGAAATTTCTGCTGGCAATAAATATATCAGAAATCTAAATCAAGAAGAGAAACAAACAGAATATAGAAATAAAACAGTATATGGTAACGTCCCATTACCTTCAATATATTTAGCCTTTAGAATGGTAGATCGCCTTCATCCTGATTATTATACATACGACCTATTATCTGATGTGTTGAGCAATGGTAGATCATCAAGGTTGTATCAAAGATTACATAAGAAAAATCAAGTTTTTACTCAAATTGAGGCCTATATATCAGGTACATTTGACCAAGGCATAATGGTTATAGAAGGACGCCCAATGGATCAAGTGTCCATAACAGATGCCAAAGCAGCACTCTGGAAAGAATTAGAAATTCTTAAAAATGAACCAATATCGGAAAGGGAGCTTCAAAAACTAAAAAACAAAATAGAAAGTAGTTTAGAATATTCTGAAATTAGTATTTTGCATAAATCTATGAGCCTTGCTTACTTCGAATTATTAGGCGATGCAAATATGATAAACAAAGAAGCTGAACCTTATCAAAAAGTAACAAGTGCAGATTTACAAAGAGTCGCAAATCAATTATTTTTAAAAGAGAATTGTTCTGAATTAATCTATCTCCCGAAAATGGGGAATTAGGAGGTAGCCGTTCGGGCGTTGAAAAAGAGGTGTTTTAGTATCTTGCAGATGGCTGATTGAATTTGTATTTTATTCAAAATATCATTTTTTTAACAATATATATATATTGGTTTTTTATTTTGATTTCCACTGTCTGATCAAAAACATTGTTATCCACAAAAACTCGCCGTTCGGACGTTGAAGAAATGTATTTTGGTATCTTGCAGATGGCTGGTTGATTATGTATTTTATTCTAAATATCTTTTTTTATTAAATATATTTATTCTTTTATTTTAATTTCCGCTCGCTGCTCGGGCGTTCATTCTTTTTGTCTTGAAACAAAAAAACGAACCAAAAAAAGTTCAAGGATTGTATAATTTCTTAACGTATATTTTTAATCAAATTGAGAAACATATTGAAACTCGCATACAAGCTTTTTTATATTATCAGCTACTTCATTTCTCAATAGATTTCCTAAGTTAATTACAATTCGTTTGCTCAAACACCAATCTGTTTTTATCTCAATTTGATCAAAAATATACTAAAATTATAAATGCCGAGAAATCGTGTAGTGTTTAAAAATTAGAGTAGTGTAAATGTAGTTTTGAATTCATTCGAAACCGAAACAATGCATTCGCTGGGGCGACTTCCTTATGATAAGCATGGCGGTTTTCCCTTTAGGGAGTTAGAGGGTTGTAGAGCAAATAAGATTGACTTTTTATTTGAATTCCACTCGCCGTTCGGGCATTCATTCTTTTTGTCTTGAAACAAAAAAACGAATACCGTCTGCTTTAGCTTGACGGATACAAGACTTTACTACAATGAAACTACCCCTTATAAAATGAAAAAAAATGAAATCCCATCTGATAAGACCCACTACCAAGTATTAGCTTTGATGTCTTTGATAGCTAGGAGTACATCATATCTACTGATTTGTCCCGCCAGTTTGCCATTATCATCTAATACTAATAATCTTTTGTAAGGTGTTCTTAAAAAAATGTATGCCACATTCATAATATCTTCGTTGGTAGAAATAGTCTTCATGACATTTGACATGTAATTAGATACAGTTTCTTTAACAGTAGGTAGGTTGTAGTACGCTCCAGATGTTAGGACATTTAGACAGTCTTTATCATCAATAAGTCCTACTACGTTTCCATGATTGTCCAATACAGGAGCACCAGTGATCTTGTGTTTTGTAAGGGTTTCTATAACCTCTTTGATCTCTGTGTCAGGCGTAAATGTGATTAGTTTGGTTACCATATATTCTGTAACTTTAGGAATGACTATCTGGTTTGTAGTTTCTCTTGGTTTTTGCTTGAAGTTTTTCATGGTAAATATTTAATTTGTGTATTGTTGTATTGTTGCGGTGATATGATTGTTGATGTGTATGTAGTAACATTAATAAGTTGAATAAAGTTTTAAAAACAGAATAAAATTTAAATTGGTGTTAGGGCTTCAGTAGGAATGGATAATAGTCAACTAAAATTAAAACATAGACCCATTTTTTATACTATTTTTGCACTGCTTATAAGTTTAAAAGAATATAGACACATGAAACCTACAATACCGAAAGGGACAAGGGATTTTTTACCTTCACAAGTTTACAAACGGAATTTCATTTTTGATACTATCAAATCTGTTTTTAAAACATATGGATATCAGCCCATAGAGACCCCAACAATGGAATCCCTCAGTACACTCACTGGGAAGTATGGAGAAGAAGGCGATAAATTATTGTTTAAAGTGCTTAACAATGGGGATTTTCTAAAAAAGGCAAATGCAGAAGACTTAGCTCAAAAAAAGTCTAATGCAGTTATATCTGATATTTCAAAAAGAGGATTGAGATATGATCTTACTGTACCCTTTGCTCGGTTTGTAGTTATGCATCAAAATGAATTGCAGTTTCCATTCAAACGGTATCACATCCAACCAGTGTGGAGAGCTGATCGTCCCCAAAAGGGTAGATACCAAGAGTTTTATCAATGTGATGCTGATATGGTAGGGTCAGATTCATTAATGTATGAAGCAGAATTGATAAAAATTCTTGATGAAGTTTTTGTAAAATTGAATCTTAAATCAATAATAAAAGTTAATAATAGAAAGGTGCTTTATGGATTAGCAGAAGCAAATGGTATCCAAGACAAATTTATGGATATGACAATGGCTATTGACAAATTGGATAAAATCGGAGCATCTAAAGTTGTCGATGATATGGTGTCAAGAGGGATATCAGAAACAGCAGCAACTAAGGTGCTTGAGATGTTGACGATCAATAATCTGGATGAATTAGAAAAGGAATTTGATGATGCACCTACTGGAAAAAAAGGAATATCTGAGCTGAGAGAATTCCATGAATATTTAGACCTTATTGGAACGCAAAACCCTGTAAAATTTGATCTTTCATTGGCAAGAGGCTTAAGTTATTATACGGGTTGTATTATAGAAGTTGAGGCTGATACAGCTACTTACAAAGATCTAAAAATGGGGAGTATTGCAGGTGGCGGAAGATATGATGATCTTACAGGTGTATTCGGAATGAAAGATATGTCCGGTGTAGGTATTTCGTTTGGGGCCGAGCGAATTTTTGATGTGATGGAAGAGTGTAATCTTTTTCCAAAAGGAGTCGAAAAAGACTTAGATGTTCTCATTATTACATTTGATGATATAACCCATAAGTATGGATTTTCGGTATTACAAAAATTAAGATCAAATAATATAGCTGCGGACTTGTATCCATCACCTACAAAAATGAAAAAGCAAATGAAGTACGCCGATGCTCGTAAAGTACCATATGTGATATTAATTGGTTCTGAAGAAATGGAAAATGGAATCTTTACACTTAAAAACATGAAAGAAGGTTCTCAAGAAAAATTACAATTAGAAGCCATCATAGATATTTTGAAATAATGATAAAGCCGAATAACTCATTAACGGATATTCAAGGAAAATTATTAAATGGGAGCCTGACTGTCAAAGGTTTGGTAACGGAATATCTCAATAATATAGAAAAAAACATTAGACCTCA
>JAZGFO010000136.1:0-6941 GCA_036479655.1 Saprospiraceae bacterium | reverse complement strand
GATTGTCTTATGATTATATTTCAAAATCAATTCAAATGTATTGTAAATATTTAAGTAAAAAAGCTTTTACAAAGGTACATTTTTCTATTAATAAGAAATAATTGTAAAGGGAAATATAATTAGTTGGTAATGATATTGAATAATAATTAAACCTATTATACAAATAATGAAATTGCTATGCTGATAATTATTAAATTCTTTTCTTATTACTGTATCTTTGCCTTCTTTTAATCCCTTGAAATTAGTAATAATATGAACAACATCCTTTTAACGGGTGCTACAGGCTTTTTAGGTAAAGTTATTTTAGAACTTCTTACAATCAAATTTCCAAAAGCTAATATATATTGTTTAGCAAGATCGCAAGATGATCTAACTGCAAAAGAGCGTATCAAAGCAATAAAGGACTCCGAAAAAATAAATACTATAGAAGGAGATATTACTATGGAAAGATTGGCAATGTCTAATAATGATTATCAATATTGTCGGAATAATATTGATGTAATAATTCACAGTGCTGCTTCTACAAAGTTTAATGCTCCAGTAGAATATTTAGAAAGTCATAATATTACAGCTACTAAAGAGTTAATTATATTAGCGGAAAGAATAAAAGAAACATCAAATGTTACTCCTTTTTTTATCTATGTAAGTACCGCATATCAAGCGGGGAAATCCAATAATTTGGTTGAAGAAAAATTTACTGATCAGCCAATACTTGGATTTAAGAATAATTATGAAGAATCAAAATGGCTTTCAGAACAATTAATTAAAAGTCGATTAGGATCATGTCAATTTGCTATTGTAAGACCATCAATTATTATGGCACACGAATCTGGAAAGTGTAGTGCAGATGGAGTAGGAATCGCAGTATTTGGGCTCTTGCATAAAAGAAGTAAAACTTTGCCATCACCAATACCAATAACAAAAAAGCTATTCTTAGACCTCGTAACTGTTGATTATGTAGCACAATCAATTGTTGATATTGTCAAGTATAAAGACAGCATACTTTCAGGAACGATCTTTCATTTGACAGATGTAAACGGAGGAATGAGTGGTAAATCTGGAATAAAATTATCTAATAAATTATTTGGAACTAAGTTTTTTGGAGTAAATACTGATGTCGTGAAGACTGTTGTCAAGTTTTTAGTGAAATACACAAAATTTATTAGCTATAGAGATCAAAAAGTATTAACGGCTTATTTAGACTATTTTGGTGTAAACCCAACTTTTGAGACAAAAAAGTTAAGTTTAATTCTAGATAAAAAGGTTGATACTTTAAAAAGTAAAGAAGTGTATCAAAGAGCTGTAAAATATTGGATAGCTAATATATATCAAGAAAAAGCATAAACATTGTGCTATGAAAAAACCGGCTAAAAGCATATAAAGAGATTAATAAAATTTCGCCAATACGATTTGCTGTGAGATTAATATCATCCGAAAGTATATTGATAGAAAAAGTGTCAATCAACATTGCTATTTTTTTATTAGTGAATAATTATAATTCAGAGACTGTATTGCTCAGGTTTTTAGATAACATTGAAAAATCATTATTTGACTCTATCGTCAATTCTGATAAAAAAATCGAAATTAATTTCAAAATTCAGTCTTAACTTATGCATATCATTTAAGCAATCTAATTATATTTGCTATTCAAATATGAGATTAAAGAACCTTACCATAAAAGGATTTAAAAGCTTTGCAAATGAAACATCACTCAACTTCAATGATGATGTAATAGGAGTGGTCGGCCCTAATGGATCTGGTAAGTCTAATGTTGTAGATGCTATAAGATGGGTATTAGGAGAGCAAAAATCGAAAGAATTGCGTCTTGAAAAAATGTCAGATATCATTTTTAATGGTACAAAGAAGAGAAAACAAGCTTCTACTGCACAAGTGACACTTACATTTGAAAACAACAAAGGGCTCTTACCTTCAGAGTACAATACAATCGCAGTATCAAGAGTGCTCTATCGTAGTGGAGAGAGTGAATATCGCCTTAATGGAGTGACTTGTAGACTTAAAGACGTTACTTCCTTACTTATGGACACTGGAATAGGTAGTAATTCTTATGCAATAATTGCACTTGGAATGGTAGATGATATTCTTGCAGACAAAGAAAGTTCTAGAAGGAGAATGTTTGAGCAAGCAGCAGGCGTTTCTAAATATAAGAGAAGAAAAAAAGAAACACTAAGTAAGTTAAAAGGTACAACGAACGATTTGGATAGGGTAGAAGATCTACTATTTGAAATTGAGGGTAATCTAAAGTCTCTTGAAAAACAAGCCAAAAGAGCTCAAAAGTATCTTGATTTAAAAGCAAAATATAAAGAATTAGCAATTGTATATGCTCAAGTATCAATGCAGTCGCTAAAAGTAGAATACAAACGTCTAGGTACAGAATTAAAAACTGAGCAGGATAAATATAGTGGTCTCGATGCTGAAGTAAGAAAAAAAGAAGCAATTCTCGAAAAAGAAAAAAAACAAAATTTAGAAAAAGAAGAGTCACTGTCTTCAAGCCAAAAAATGTTGAACGAATTAGTAACGAATATTCGTATAATAGAGGCAGATAAGAATCTATTGGATCAAAAGCAAAAATTTAAGCAATCTTCTGCATTTACATTAAAATCTACTATTTCTAACGGCAAAGAAGAGTTGGAAACATTAGTAAATGAATTAGAAAAATTACAAAAAACACTCAAAGACGTAAATTCTGAATACTCGGGTCAATTAACGAAAGTTGAAAAATTGAAACAAAAGTATGATGCTATCAAAAACGATCACAAAGACGCAAAAGTAGCGCACGATGATAGATCTTTAAAAAGAGAAAGGCTCAATAAATCTGCTTATAATTCTGAAAAAGAAATAGCTCTAATTAAAAATAATGCAGACAACATTTTAGCAACGCTAAAGAGAGAAAATACAGCATTGGATGCTAAGAAATCAGAATATAAAACTTCAAAGTCGGCACTAGAAAAGATAGATAGTGAAATTTTATTAAAATCTGAAAGTATAAAGAATCTGACAGATGCAGAAGAAGCTCGAAAGAAAAAACTGACTGAACTAGAAACCGATCAAGAAGAGGGGAGAGCTGACCTTGTAAAAATCACTAGAACAATTGATAGTAAACAAAATGAGTATGATTTACTGAAAAGCATGATTGATAATTTTGAAGGCTTTCCAGAATCGATTAAATTCTTAAGCAAAAACTGGCGAAAAGACGTACCAATTCTTTCAGACCTTTTAGATGTTGAAGATAAGTATAAGGGAATCATAGAGCAGTATTTAAGCCCATATCTAAATTACTACATTGTAAATGATATTGAAGAGGCAAAAAAAGCAATAAATTTACTCTCTACATCTCAAAAAGGAAAGGCAAATTTCTTTTTATTGGATCACATAAAAAAAGAAAAATATATACTGCCAAGTATTGCAGATACGACACCAGCGACATCTAAGATAAGTATAGACAATAAGTACTTTAATCTATTGAATTACTTACTGAAAGATGTGTTTGTGTATAGTAATACTTTAAGTAGTTTTAGCGCTTTAGGATTACCAAGCACATATACTTATCTATCAGCTGACGGGTCTTTTCTTAAAGGAAACAATTATATTAGTGGAGGCTCCATTGGTCTATTTGAAGGAAAAAAAATTGGTAGAAAAAAGAACCTGGAGAAGTTGTCAAAAGACTTAAATAAACTCAATGAACGGAAAGAAAAATTGCTGCCCCAAATAGATAAAATAAAAAATAAAATATTAAATTTAAAAACTTCTGATCACAATCAATCTATCAGATTGCTACAATCAGAAAAGGGTAGACTAGAACAAACAAGGGCAGGTTATATAACAAGGATTGATGTTTACAAACAATTGAAAAAAGAAATAAAAACGAAAGAGGAAATAAGTAAAAATACACTTAAATCTTTAAATGAACAGTTAAAAACAATTACCAAGTTACTGAGCAATACTAAAAAAGAACTGTCAGAACTATCTGAAAATATCGGAAATGAAGCTAACTTAGAACATCTGAATGATATACTAGCTGAATCGTCCCAAAAATATAATGATGCAAATATTGGACTGATACAACAACAGAATAGAGTTAACAATATTTCTAAAGATATTGAATATAAGCAAAGTCGTGTGCATGACATGGAGAGAAGAATCAAACAGGATAAAATCCGTCGTCGAGACGAATTAGATCAAGTAAAATCTATCCAAAAATCAATAGTTGGATTAGAAAAACAACTGATAAGCCAATATGAAATAAAAAAATTCAACGAAGATAAACTTAGTACAGCAGAACAATTGTTTTATTCTGCACGTACTGTTATCAACGAGACAGAAGACGAATTAAGGAAGATTACAAGAGCACAAAATCAAATCCAACTCAAAGTACAACAAATAAGAGATAAATATACGGATGTGAAATTTAAAATCAGTGCAGTTAGTGAGCGTGTAAAAATTGAATTTGGTATATCAATTAATGAAATAATTAACACTGAAATCGACAACGTTGTAGAACAAGATGGAATAGAGGAAAAAGTAGAAAGACTAAAAAATAGGCTTGCCAATTATGGTGACGTAAACCCTATGGCAGTAGAGGCATATAATGAAATGAACGCTAGGTACCAAAACATATCAAAACAACGTGCAGACATACTTGATGCAAAAGAATCTTTATTGCTGACAATCAAAGAAATAGAGTCAACTGCAACAAGTTTATTTCTAACTGCTTTTGACCAAGTACGAACAAATTTTATTGATGTATTTAGGAGCCTATTTTCGGAAGAAGATACTTGTGATTTAGTTCTTTTGGATCCCGATAATCCATTAGAGTCTAAAATAGAAATCATAGCAAAACCAAAAGGTAAAAAGCCTAAATCTTTGAGCCAGCTTTCTGGAGGAGAAAAAACGCTTACGGCCATTGCATTGTTGTTTGCTTTATATTTGTTAAAGCCAGCACCATTTTGTATTTTTGATGAAGTAGATGCTCCGTTAGATGATGCGAATATTCAAAAATTTAATAAAATTATTCATAAATTTTCTAAAGATTCTCAATTTATTATTGTTACTCATAACAAGTCTACAATGTCTTCTGTAGATATTCTTTATGGTGTATATATGCAAGAATTAGGTGTGTCACAAGTAACTCCAGTTGACTTTAGGAATTTTGATAATGTGGATACATTACATACTATATCATAGTGAGATTATAATTAGTAAACTTAAAAGCAATGAACTTCTTAGCACATATGTTTCTGACTTACGGAGATAAAGAATTAACAATTGGTAATTATATCGCAGATTTTATTAGAAACAGAGATTTGGTCTTGTATAATGCTTCAATTATTGAAGGTGTAATGCTACATAGACATATTGATACTTATACAGACAATCATCCTGATGTGCTATCAAGTACACGTATATTAAGAGAACGTCATGGCAAGTATGCACCAGTGGTTATTGATGTTTTCTATGATTATATCTTATCAAAAAATTGGGACAAATTCTCTGATGTAGATTTAAGAACATTTGCTGATGACATATATGAAACACTAAATGAATTCTCAGAAGATTTTCCAATTCATTTGCAAGATATAACGTATAGAATGATTGCTGATGATTTTTTACTGCAATATGGCAAACCTGAAGGTATGCGTAAAACGTTTAGAAGGATTGGGAAACGTGCAAAATTTAAAAGTAATTTCGCAACAGCTTTTGAGGATCTTGAAGAAAATTTTGATGAAATTAATTCTGGGTTTTTAAATTTTTTCCCTGAGCTTATTAGTAGCGTTGAAAAATATGAATCAGAACATGATTTGTAGGGAATATCAGTAAAGAACAATATGAAATAAAAATACCAACAAGTTGCCTATAATTAATATTATGTTAAATAGGAATTTGGAGTTTCCCCTATCTTTATGGTTACTCCAAAGATAGCGTCAGCAAAGCTTATTCCCTAACTTTTTGTTTTCTACTAAAATCGATAAGATAACCAACGTCTATTCTTTACTTTTTAACACTCTTCAACAATCTACAATTCTATTGATCAAATACTTCAATTTCATTTTTGAGCATCTCTTCAAATCCTTCTTTTATTGCAAATGATTTGTCACTTAATTCCCATCCAGTGAAAAAGTAAAAATCGACAGCAGCATTTTTTGGTACAACAATCATCAAGTGCGTATGGTCTATTTCTGTTTTAAATTGAGAAGATTTTGCTACACTAACCCCTTGTTTAGTATAAGTAGCAACTGCCATACCCAATCCATTTTCGAGCATGTCTTGCTTTCCAAACGTAGAAAGAATTTTATAGTTTTTAATCCTAGATTGATTTTTGGGCATATGATCAACAATGCCACAAGCAAAAGCCTCATCTCCTTTGAGGCCCTCGATATCTAAAGAAGATTTGTAGTAGTGTGTGCCAGGAACAATCGAAATAGTGTGGTATACATTATATGTTCTACCATGCACTTTCCAATCTATATATTTAAATTTTATTGCACTGAATTCTGTCGTCTCTTGTATGACCTCAAAAGAAGCATTAGCATTAGGTCCTATTCTATGTAAGCTATCTCCAATAATCAATGCTACTCCACCAGCCCCTAATGAGTTTCCAACTTTTAAAATATCCATTCCCCAGTCTTGCAACTCATGATAATTTTGGTCAATTCCAACTTTGTCAAGAATCATTCCTTTGGTACGTTTTCCAAAAATATCCATGCCGTTTCTCTCATCAAAATAATTTCTAAAAGCAACATTTTCATTTTCCCATGCAGGTCCCTCCATTTGAAAATATTGTGAGGTAATTTTTGTATCTGTTCCTTTCAATCGGGCAGCATTTATTTTTTCTTTATACCCATCTTTTTTCGTAGCAAATCTGATATTCGTTCTTGCAGATTCCACCCTAATTATACTATTAGTAGATAATTCATCTTTTGACA
>JAZGFO010000135.1:0-22476 GCA_036479655.1 Saprospiraceae bacterium | reverse complement strand
TCTGTGGATTGAGTATTCCTACTTCAGGTCAAGCAATAGTAGCAGGGTATGATGTCATGAAAGATCCAGAGAAAGTTAAAAAAAGCATTGGTTATATGAGTCAAAAATTTTCGCTCTATAATGATCTAACTATTATAGAAAACATAAAATTCTATGGAACAATTTATGGGATGCAAAAGAATAATCTTGTCAAAAAAAGTAAACAACTTATAGATAGATTGGGATTAACAAAAGAAAAACATACACGAGTAGAGTCCCTACCGTTAGGCTGGAAGCAAAAATTGGCATTTTCAATTTCCATTCTTCATAATCCCAAAATAGTGTTTTTGGATGAGCCTACAGGAGGGGTCGATCCTATCACAAGAAGACAATTCTGGGAGATGATATATGAAGCTGCGGATAGTGGCATTACTATATTTGTAACTACACACTATATGGACGAGGCAGAATATTGTAATCGAGTTGCAATAATGGTGGATGGTAAAATTGACGCATTGGATTCTCCAAAAGCATTAATTAACCAATACAAAACAGACACAATGGATGACGTATTTTATCAAATAGCAAAAAAAGCAACTAGAGGGGATTAGTATATTTTAATGAGAATGGAGATATAAGTGACAAAAGTAAACATAATAAATTAATGAATCAGTTTTTAGCATTTTTAAGAAAAGAGTTTAATCATGTAATACGTGACCGTCGAACGTTATTAGTACTCATTGGCATGCCTATAATTCAAATATTATTATTTGGTTTTGCATTGAGTAATGAAGTAAAAAACACGACAGTTACTGTATTTGATCAAGCTAAAGACCTACACAGTCAGCAATTGATAGCTAAGGTAAATTCGAGTGCTTACTTTGATATTGTAAATACGATAAGAGATCAAAAGCAGATAGATGAAGAATTGCGGTCGGGAGATTCAAAAATGGTCTTAGTCATTCCTTCAAATTTTGGAAGCGACTTAGGGCACCAAAATAAAGCTCAGGTACAGGTTGTATTGGACGGTATCAATCCAAATCTGTCAACTACATTGACCAATTATATATCAGCAATCGTATATGATTACCAGACGGACTTAAAAGGACAAAAAGAATTGCCATATAAGATTAATGTCGTAACTAGAATGCTTTACAATCCCCAATTAAAAGGAGAATATACATTTGTTCCAGGAGTAATAGCATTAGTACTCATGTTAATCTGTACAATGATGACTGCCATTTCTATTTCTAAAGAAAAAGAAATGGGAAACATGGAAATTCTTTTAGTTTCACCACTAAAACCAGTACTTTTTATTCTTTCTAAAGCTGCTCTATATTTAATTCTTAGTTTAATAATTCTTACTATTATATTGCTTATGAGTGTATATATCCTAAATGTACCGATACAAGGTAGTTTAGGATTAATATATTTTATTAGCCTACTATTTATCTTGGCATCATTGGCTTTAGGCCTTACTATATCTACATTTACAGACTCCCAGCAATCGGCTATGATGATATCTCTAATAGGACTGATGTTGCCTACAATGATGTTGAGTGGTTTTATGTTTCCTATAGAAAGTATGCCATTACCATTGCGTAATTTTTCTAACCTTATTCCTGCAAAATGGTTTTTTTATAGTATGCAAGCCGTAATGATCAAAGGATTAGGTATTAAATATATTTTGAAAGAAGTCATCATTCTAACCGTCTATTCTATTGTGTTTTTCACTATTAGTTTTACAAAATTTAAGATCAGACTCTAATGAAAATATTAATAGCATTATTAAAAAAAGAATTTAAGCAGATATTTCGAGATAAAGCGATATTGAAGCTCATATTCATCATGCCAATAATTCAACTTTTGGTACTACCTTTTGCTGCAGATTATGAAATAAAAAACATCAAAGTAGGTGTCATAGATCATGACCATAGTACATATGCACAGCAACTGCTTCTAAAAATTGAACATTCAGCATATTTTCAATTAGCAGGAGTAACAAGTTCTAAAATTGAATCCCAAGAATGGTTGGCCAACAAATCAGCTGATCTTATTGTAGAAATTCCTTCCAATTTTGAAAACACTCTTGTCCGAGATAAAAAAGCGGATTTATTAATTGCCGTTAATGCCGCAGATGGAACAAAAGGTAATATTGGTGCATTGTATATTTCCCAAATCATAAGAAATTTTAATAAAGATATTAGAAAAGAATGGTTACAATTTCCACGATTCAATCCTCAATCTCAAATAGATATAGTTCCAACCCAGTGGTATAACCCACAAAGCAGCTATCAAGTATTTATGGTGCCGGGGATATTATCAATTCTGCTGACATTAGTAGGAATGTTTTTAACATCACTAAATATAGTTAAAGAAAAAGAAATAGGTACGATAGAGCAGATTAATGTCTCCCCCATCAAGAAATATCAATTTATATTAGGTAAACTAATACCTTTTCTAATAATTGGAATAGGCATACTAACCATTGGTGTTTTTATAAGCTATGTTGTACACGGGATAGTACCACAAACCAATATTTGGGTGCTCTATGTCTTTAGTGCGTTTTACTTATTTGCTGTTTTAGGATTTGGATTATTGATTTCAAATTTTACAAATTCTCAACAGCAAGCCATGATGATCGCATTCTTTTTTATGTTAATATTTATACTTATGAGTGGTCTTTATACTCCTATTGAAAGTATGCCTTCTTGGGGACAAACATTAGCATATATCAATCCTGTAACCTATATGGTGGATGCTTCTCGAATGGTCTTACTTAAAGGAGCACAATTATCTGACATAATACCACATATCAAAGTTATAGCACTTGAAGGAATAGTGCTTAATACTATGGCAATTTGGAGTTATTCAAAGCAAAATTGAAATAGATAGCCATTTAGAAAAATAGTTAAGTACAATTTTTCTTACATGAGATAAAAATGATAGCTATCATTATTCGTCTAACTTTAGTTTTATTTCTTGGATCATTGATTCAAGTATTGCTATTTTTTCATTTTGTAATGAAATAAGTTCTTGTTGTTCTTGAATAGCTTTTATTGCTAAGACACTTATCTGTGCATAGTCAACTAACATCGTAGAAGGTTCTTGATCTCTTGATGGTATTTCCTTTACTAATTCTGGAAATAATAAATTTAACTCCTGGGCTAAGAAACCATGGTACAATTTAGTTTTGTCTGTTTTATAATTATAGCTTTTAGGTAGTAGTTTTAGTATAGATGGTAGAATAGAACCCATATTAGTAATATTAGTCTTCAACCTGCGATCGGAGGTTGATGTATAATTGCCACTGACATTATCAAATGCTCCTTTGAGACTGGTATCTTTATATAATTGAAAGTCTCCTGCGTTAGTAATATAAAGCTCCCAATTTGACGCAACTTGGGAGCCATTTCTTAGATTTACTCCATATGGTATATTTAGACTATCTTGCCTTACAACCAAAGCATAGTCTTGACTTGGCTTATAGGTCGTATTAACAAGAATAGAGCCTTTTGTATGTAATGCTGTACCAGAATCATTATCATTTTCTATATTAACAGATGTAATTTCATTATTATTTGTTTGGACATTGATGCCTTTCTTAATGGAGCTTGTACCAACCATTACACTTATTTGTGAGTTTTCATCGTATTCAGTCGTAGAAAAAGGTACATCAGCTATTGAGAGTCCATTGGTCTGTAAATGTCCAAACATCCAATGACTACCACCCAAACCACTAGGGGACAAGCTGGGGCTCGACGTTGCTGAATATAATGGGTTAGTATATGCGCCACCACCATTATTTGCAATATAAGTTTCACCAGTTTCATAGGTTATAAGTCCATTATATAATGTACTCGTATTGTATATAAAATGTGAGGCATTTACTGAATTCACCTCAAGATTTAAACTTGAAAAGGGAGAGTTGGTACTATTTATAACTACATCTCCATAAAATTTGTGTTCTTGTGCTCCACCATTAAAATGAGTAGCAGTGTACATTGATTCAATTATTCCAATTTCATTTAGGCTATCGAAATCCAAAAAATTTAAATTCATTGTAGTTTTGTAATTTGCAGTTGTATTATAATTTGTACTTATCTCAATTCGCTTTTCCAAAACACCAACAGTTGCGGGTATAAATATTAGAGATGAAAAATTGTTATCACCATAAATAGACAATTTATTATCAAACTTTCCTGTCCCTTTCCACTTATGATTATAATTGGAAGTAAACTGATTGCCTTCAACGGTGTAAACTTCTGTTTTGTTTTCATTATCTGGAAGCCCTATAAGGTAACTATAGTCATACATACTATATTTAGAGGCATTGGCGTCAGAAAGATTTGACTCCATCAACCAGCCTCTATAACTGTCAACACCTTCAAATAATTTGAATCCTAGACTACTTATTCCGCTACTATTATCACTATTGAGTGTTATTCTGGTTTTACTATTTCCGAGGACTTCTAGTGTTGAGTTAGGATATATTGTACCTATTCCAACATTTCCAGATTGTGCATAAATCATGGTTGTAAATAGTAACATATTAATGACGTAAATAAATAATGCTTTCATGTCTTACGTTTTTTATTTTATTATTATAAATAACAACAATAAATCAATAATTGCATGTAGCTAAAGCTCATAGACAACTACTTTAACAAGAACACAAAGTTAAATTATTATTCATTCAGAAATATTAGGGTAAACCCTAGTTTGTCATTCAAAATATTGAAAATAACATCTATCAATATATTGTAACATTGTAGCATTGTAGCAATTTGGAAGAACAAAATCAATAGCCATGAGAATCACATTTAAAATATTAAATAGTTAATCATGGCACTCAAAAGAATGGTTTTTTAAAATTTATTTTTTTCATGCAATCAAGTGATATTATTCTTACATCACTTACGATACTATTACTATTATGAATATTACATCAATAAATCTCATTATTCCTTTAAATTATCTAATTTTGCTTTTAATAGTAACTAAAAAAAATAACCCATGAAAATAACTATAGAAAACAACTCAATAAAATTTAGATTAACCGATAAGGATATTTCTAAATTAGTAAAGAAAGGTAAAGTCACACAAGAATGTAATTTTGGACCAAGTTCTTCTTTCAAATATACAGTCAAAGCAAATAAAAAAGCCAACTCTAAAAATCTCTATATTGATTTATCTCCTAATCACATTAAAATAGAGATCAATCCAAAAGATGTAAAATCTTGGAAAAAAGGAGACCTTATTGGCTATGATGCAGAGATGGACAATGGTACTAAATCGTCTTTATATGTTTTGTTAGAAAAAGACTTAAAAAAGAAAAAAAAGTAGTTACTATAAATAAGTGAAATCTATATCAAAAAAAGATATAATAAAATTTAAGTTATCTGATACAGGTGATCAAAATCAGAAGATTATCATGTCAGACGACATTGTCGTAGAAGAGCCATTAGAAATCAGGCTTAAATATCATGTAGCTCATGGGATATATCGTACTATAAGCCTATCTGTCACTATGCGTACACCTGGAGACGACAAAGTATTAGTCATAGGGTTTTTATATACGGAACATATTGTAGATAATATTGATAATATTGAATCTATATCTGAAACGATAGAAAATATTATTCTCGTAACATTAAAGGAAGAAGTAGTATTTGACAATAAAATACCAAAACGAAATTTCTATGCCTCATCAAGTTGTGGGCTTTGTGGTAAAGCTTCTATTGAAAGTATCCATTCAGAAACAGAATTTTTGCCTTGGAAATCAAAATTTAAGATAGAGGCATCCGTTATGCTTTCATTGCCAAAACAATTAATAGCTACACAAGAATCATTTTCAATAACTGGTGGTATCCATGCTTGTGCCACTGTTGATAAAAACGGTATCATAACTGCCATCAAGGAAGATGTAGGAAGGCATAATGCTATGGATAAGCTTATCGGTTCTCTTGACCACTACCCCATTTATGATAAATTAATTATTACTAGTGGAAGATCTAGCTTCGAGCTTGTGCAAAAGGCAAGTAAAATTGGAACTCCTGTTCTTCTTTCAATTGGTGCACCTACGAGTCTCGCCATTAAATTAGCTGAAGAACATGGAATTACTCTAGTCGGTTTTCTAAAAGATAAAAGTTTTAATGTGTATTGCGGCAAAGAAAGAATTTTATTCTCTCCTTGACAAATGTATGTTTTTTACATTCTAATTCTAAATAATCCTGAATACAACATAAAAAAAACAGCACTAAAAAACAAATAGTCCGTTTTTTAGTGCTGTTTTTTTTATAAGATATCTCTTAGATTGAGGTTAAGATTTACCACCAATAACCTTCATCAATATTATCTACTCCATAGTACAGTAACATCACCGTGTTCTTCACCTTCAAATTCATTATTATCGGCATCGAGAGCTGAATATTCAAAAATAAATACATAGACACCTTGTTCTACTTTCCTACCCTTATAGTAGCCATCCCAAGATTCAAGACCTGGACCAATGTAAACTAAATTACCCCATCTATCATAAACTTTTAAAGTTGCTTCTGTAATACAATCATAAACATCAGTCACATGAAAGCTTTCATTACCTGTATCGGTATCAATAATAAATATATTTGGAAAGGCAAATTCACAACAAAATGATTTTACATGTAAGAGTGTAGAACCTTCGCAACCAAGACTATCAGTAACGACAACACTATATTCCCCTTTTTCTGTTACTTCATATGCTTCATTATCTGATCCATCTTGCCACAAATAATCTTCATACTCACCAGGAGTAATTATAAAAGATTCTTCTAATTCACAATATGTTGTATCAATACCTAAAAAAGGATGTGGAATAGGATTTACTTCTATTTCCAAAATTGATGCATTTGACACTAAACCATCTACTCCACAATCATCAAATGATTGTGTCACTTGAACAGTTATTGGCCCAGGTCTATCAACTACCACCATTGCAAAACTATCTACTTCTAATACTACTCTTGCATTTCCAGAATTTATTGTCCATTGGTATTCCAAAACTGAATTAAAATCAACCTCTAACATCAAAGTGTCTCCTTGACACAATGGATCTGGTGAAAACATAATCTCCCCTGGTGTGAACTTGTCATCATATACAAAGAAATCAGCGATATTTGAAGTATCGATACATGTAAATGTTCCCATCTCAACTGTATATATTCTTCTCAATTCATAACTTCCTCCTCCAAGATTAAAAGCATCATAGTCAATTTCATTATTAATCCCACTTGCCATTTTGAATCCTTCATTATTCTTATTAATCAACCACTGGTATTTACCTCCTGTCGGTTTTCCTTCTTCTCCTTCAATTGTCAATTGGTCAGTTGTCATACAAAACCCTTCTTGAACAGGATCAATAATATTATTTTCTTCCAACACACATGGACAATTTTCCTCTATTGTAATCTCAATTATATCAGGACATCCATTGGAGTTCCATATAAATTTAAATACTCCTGCTTCAGAAAAATTACTTAGTTCAGTATTAGGATCATTTAGATCTGCAACATCTACAGTCCCATCAGAAATTACAGTCCATTGTCCTGTCCCTGAAGCGTTCATGTTTGTAACAGCATTGGAATAACAATCTAACTTCTGATCTGGTCCAGCATCAGGAGATGGGTTAATACTAATCACAAAATCTACTGGTGCACCATCACAACCATCAAAAGATGGAGTAACGCTATAAGTCACTGTTCCTACGGTAGTTCCTGTCAAGGTAAACACTTCATCAAAAACCAAATCGCCAGTTCCACTCGATACATTTCCAGTCACTCCTACTGCTGTTGATATCCAAGAAAATGTAGTCCCAACTATATCAGACTCTATAGTATAATTAGAAATACCTACTCCTTCACAAGATTGCCAATTAACAATAGTATTAGTAATCTCAGGTAATGGTTTGATTATCAATTTTATTGGTGTACGTGTATCACTAATACAACCATCTTCTGCTACAGATTCTATATAGTAAGTATATACTCCAGCATCTATATCTGTTGGTTGGTAGCTAAACGTGCCCTCTACCAATGGGGTACTTCCACTTGGACTATCATACCAATCTACACTCGTTGTCGCTACATCAGTAGATGCCATCAAGAAAGGGTTCGTCTCACCAAAACAAATGGTTTCATCTAATCCAGTTGGCGGTAAGATCTCATCACAATCACAATTTATTTTGATTATCTCAACAATAGTTTCGCAATTTGTCTCTTGATCAACCAACATCACTTCTATATTATTCTCAACTGGAATATCTATTATCATATTTCCAGACAAGATACCTCCTCCACTTACCATACTTATATTGGCAGTCGTTGAAAATGTAACTGAGTAAGTTGTCAGGTCTATAGAACATTCTTTTTTCTCAATATTTATAGTAGGTAATTCATAAATTTCAAATATTACCGCTATTCTTGAATCACTAACACAATTGTCAACAATATTTCTTGCTTCTGCGTAATATGTATAGACTCCAGCATCAGTATCATCAGGAGAAAAAGTATAAGTATTATCTAACAATGTACCTCCTGTACCTGCGTCATACCAATCTACAACAACATCAGAACCACTTGTCATAACAGTAAATATAGGATTAGCTTCACCAAAACATATTGCGGCATCAAGTCCTCCGGTTGGAGCATCTACTACATCACATGCACAATTTGCTTTGTCTATCGTTTCTGTTATTGAGCATGTAGTAATTGAATTTTCTACGCTTACTTCTATATTATTCTCAACTGGAATATCTATTATCTGATTTCCTACTATTGTTCCGCCACCACTGAGTATCGTAAGATCTCCATCTGTGCTGAATGTCACTGTATATGTACTCAAGTCAGATGAACATTCTTTTGCATCTACTGTAAATGTTGGTAATGGATGGATAGTAAATACAATTGGTGTTCTACTATCACTCGTACAACCATCTCCTATATTTCTCGCCTCTGCATAATAAGTATATGTTCCTACCGCTGTTGGTAGCAAGTTATAATTAAGCTCTGCTTCCAATAATGAAGTGCCGCCACTTGCCATGTCATACCAATCTACTGTAATATCTGTACTACTTGTTGTTACTGATAATGTTGGTGTACTTTCTCCAATACATATCTCTACATCTTCTCCTTCTGGTGCTTCTACTACATCGCAAGCACAATTCGCTTTGTCTATCGTTTCTGTTATTGAGCATGTAGTAATTGAATTTTCTACGCTTATTTCTATATTATTCTCAACTGGAATATCTATTATCTGATTTCCTACTATTGTTCCCCCTCCACTGAGTATCGTAAGATCTCCATCTGTGCTGAATGTCACTGTATATGTACTCAAGTCAGATGAACATTCTTTTGTATCTACTGTAAATGTTGGTAATGGATGGATAGTAAATACAATTGGTGTTCTACTATCACTCGTACAACCATCTCCTATATTTCTCGCCTCTACATAATAAGTATATGTTCCAATAGTATTTAAAATAGAGGTATATGAATTATTATCTTCCTCTATCGGAATACCTCCAGATGGAACATCGTACCAATCAACTGTAACATCAACACTACTTGTGTTTACTGATAATGTTGGTGTACTTTCTCCAAAACATATCTCTATATCTTCTCCTTCTGGTGCTTCTACTACATCGCAAGCACAATTCGCTTTTTCTATCGTTTCTGTTATTGAGCATGTAGTAATTGAATTTTCTACGCTTACTTCTATATTATTCTCAACTGGAATATCTATTATCTGATTTCCTACTATTGTTCCGCCTCCACTGAGTATCGTAAGATCTCCATCTGTGCTGAATGTCACTGTATATGTACTCAAGTCAGATGAACATTCTTTTGTATCTACTGTAAATATTGGATTGGGATTAACTACAACAGTAAAATCTACTGGAGCACCTTCACAATTATTTAATGTAGGAATGACAGTATAAGTTACAGTACCTTGTATTGTTCCTGTTAATGTAAGATTTTCAGATGGAATATTACCAACACCCATCAATGTATTACCATTGATTCCAATTGAAGTAGAAGTCCATTCAAATGTCGTTCCTACAATATCAGATGTCACTTCAAAACCTGATGAAAGTACTCCTTCGCATATTTCTTCGTCTAATACTATATTGTTAATATTTGGTACAGCATTAATCGTCAACGTAACTGGAGTTTTAACTGTACTAACACAATCATCGACTATATTTCTCGCTTGAGTATAAAAAGTATAAACACCAATATCACCAACAGCAGGTAAAAAAGTTTTAGTACCTGACAATAGTGGAAAAACATCGTTTTCATTTAGAAACCAATCTACTGTAAAATCTACACCGACCGTAACCTCTAAAGTTGGAATTGTTTCTCCATGGCATATTTCTTGATCTCCTGTATTTACAGTTGGAGGTACTTCATCACAGTCACATTGCGGTGGTGTTATTGTTATTTCAACACTACAATCCTCTGTGTTGTTACTTGCTGTTATAACTACTCCATTCTCTAAAGGAATGTTAGTAATTTCGTTTATACCTACATCACCAATTGTTGCACTAATAGTCCCAGTTGTTGTAAAACTAACAGTATATGTAAGTAAGTTATCTGCACAATCAACAGTCAAATTATTTATCTGAGGTGTTTCATTTACTACTATCTGAGTAGTTGATTCGGCAGAACAATTATCAATAGTAGTAAAACTATAAGTGATATCATATGTCCCTTCTCCTATAGAAGGATCAAAATTATTACCAGTTACTCCATCGCCTATAAAAGTACCATTTGGTGGTGATCCGATTAATAACACTGCATCATCTAAATCACAAACATCTCCATATGATCCTGCGTCAACAACAGGTATATCATTTACAACGATTTCTATTTCTGTACTATTAGAACAATTGTTAGCGTCTTGGTATTCATAAGTTATTGTATATATACCCCCACCAAAAGAAGGGTCAAATAAACCTTCATCTGTTATTGCTGGTGTACCACTATATGTTCCGTTTGATGGTGTTCCAACCAATTGTACTGGATTTTCATTTGTACAATATGGTCCATAATTACCATCTATAGTTACAGTTGGTTTGTCATTAACTATTATTGTGGTGGATGCTGTTCCTGTACATTCATTTATATCTTCAAAGTTATAAGTAATAATATGTGAACCTACTCCTGCATCAATAGGTGTAAAAACACCAGAAGCAGTAACACCATTACCTGAAAAATCTCCTCCAATAGGATTTGCTACTATCTGAACAGACATATCATCTATACAATATGGTCCATATACATCAGTTATAGTTACACCTGGCAATTCATTTACAATTACTTCAATTGACGAAGTACGTTTACAACCGTTAGCATCTGTAATTTCAACAGAATAAGTACTCGTAGTTTCAGCAGCGGCTATTGTAGGATTTTGGTTATTCGCGCCTTCAATTCCAGCTCCGCTCCATGTCCAACTTACTGCTTCTCCTCCATCTTCATTAAATACAATTGTTTGTCCTTTACAAATCGGACCATTACTTGTAGCATTTACAAGTGGTTGAGAATGCATCGCTATATTCACTGTTGAAGTATTAGTACAACCATTAATATCGGTAACTTGTACTGTATATGCTCCTATTGTAGCAGCATTTAATTCTATTGCTGGACTTTGTTGGACATCATTAGTCAATCCTGGTCCATTCCATATCCAAGAAACTGCATCTCCTCCTATTTCTGATAGTATTACTGTACTATTTTCACAATCTGTAATATCATTTCCTGCTGATGCATTTGGTATTGGGTTTATTGTTACTTCAACTTCCGAAGAACTTGTACAGCCATTTATATCGGTAACGACTACTACATAAGTACCATTATCACTTGGATTAGCAAATACTATTTCTGGGTTTTGATTTGTATCATTTGTTAATGACGGTCCATTCCATGACCAGCTTGTTGCATCTCCACCTGTTTCCATAAATTGAAGTGTACTTCCTTCACATACATTACCACCTGTCGTAGCATTAGCTGTAGGTGTTGGATTAACAATTACATAAATTGATGTTTCTGCAGTACAGCTATTACCATCTGTTATTATAACAGAAAATGTTGCATTATTAATAGAAGTAGCAGATGTTATTGTTGGATTCTGATCAATCGAACCTTCGATTCCAGGCCCTGACCAAAACCAGCTAATTGCATCTCCCCCATTTTCATCAAATACAATGGTTGCTCCTTCACAAGTTGGAGCTATACTATTAATATTTGCATTTGGAGCATTATGAATAGCCACATTTACTGTCGAAGTATTAGTACAACCATTATTATCGGTAACTTGTACTGTATATGCTCCTATTGTAGCAGCATTTAATTCTATTGCTGGACTTTGTCGGACATCATTAGTCAATCCTGGTCCATTCCATATCCAAGAAACTGCATCTCCTCCGATTTCTGATAGTATTACTGTACTATTTTCACAATCAGTAATATCATTTCCTGCTGATGCAATAGGTAATGGATCTATTTCAACTTCAACTTCCGAAGAACTTGTACAGCCTTTAATATCGGTAACGACAACTACATAAGTACCATTATCACTTGGATTAGCAAATACTATTTCTGGGTTTTGATTTGTATCATTTGTTAATGACGGTCCATTCCACAACCAGCTTATTGCATCTCCTCCTGTTTCCATAAGTTGAAGCGTACTGCCTTCACATACATTACCACCAGTTGTAGCATTAGCTGTAGGTGTTGGATTAACAATTACATCAATTGATGTTTCAGCAGTACAATTATTTCCGTCTGTTATTGTTACAGTATAAGTACCATTATTAATAGAGGTCACCTCAGAAATCGTAGGCGTCTGATCAATCGAACCTTCAATTCCAGGCCCTGACCATAACCAGCTTACTGCAGAACTACCGTTTTCATCCAAAACCAGCACAGTTCCTTCACATAAAGGACCATTACTAGTTACACCTATATTTGGGGCATTATGCATAGCAACATTTACTATTGCTGTATTAGTACAACCTTTGTTATCAGTAACCTGTACAGTGTATGCTCCTACTGTAGCAGCATCTACAATATTAATTGTAGGATTCTGTCCTGATTGATTAACTAACCCTGGACCATTCCAAATCCACGCAACTGCATCGCCACCATTTTCATCTAAAACAACTGATGCTCCAGCACAAACTTTTATTTCGTTCTCCACACTAACAATTGGCAAATCATTAATTACTACATCTATAGAGGATGAATTAGTACATCCTTTATTATCCGTAACTATGACTATATATGTACCTGCATCAGATGGATTAGCAAAAACTATTGTTGGGTTTTGATTTGTATCGTTTATTAATGATGGACCATTCCATGACCAGCTTATAGCATCACCTCCCGTTTCCATGAGTTGCAAATTCCCCCCATCACAAATATCTCCTCCAGAAGAAGCAAACACCTCAGGTGTAGGATTTACTATTACATCTGTTTGAGCAGAAGAAGTACATCCATTTGCATCTGTTACTACTACAGTATAAGTTGTATTATTGGCAGCGGTCGCTCCTAATATTAAAGGATTTTGATCAGTTTCACCTTCTATTCCAAGCCCTGACCATAACCAACTCACTGCAGAACCACCGTTTTCGCTTAAAGTAATATCCTCACCTATACAAACTGAACTATTCGATGTTATATTTGCAGATGGATCAGCAAACATTTCTACCAGAACACTTGCAGTATTGGTACAACCATTGACATCAGTAACTTGTACCATATATGAACCAATATTAGTAGCATTAACCATTGTCAATGTTGGATTTTGTTCCGTAACATTAATCATTCCTGGCCCATTCCAAGACCATTCGATAGCATCGCCCCCTATTTCACTTAAAGTTATTTGACCTCCTTCACACACTTTTGAAACATTGTCGATAGTTGCAGAAGGCAAAGGATTTACAGTTACATCTACAGAAGAAGAACTTGTACATCCATTGGCATCTGTAACAACAACTACATAGGTTCCATTGCTACTTGGGGTAGCCCCAAGAATAGATGGATTTTGATCTGTATTATCAGTTAAAGATGGTCCATTCCATGACCAACTGACTGCTTCTCCTCCTGTTTCCATTAGTTGTACATCATTTTCCGAACATTCTGCTGGACCAGTAGTTGCACTAGCATCAGGTAATCCATTTACTACAATGTCAAAAGAGTCTTGTATTGTACAGCTATTTGCATCTGTAAATTCGTATAAGATTGTATGTGTACCTATTGCAAAATCAGGATCAAACATACCTGAAGTACTAACACCAGCTCCACTAAAAATAACGCCTGTACTTGGAGTTGTCACTATTTGAACCATAGGTGCATCTTTACAATAAGGACCATAAGTATCATCAATAGTAACAATAGGTAAGTCGTTTACTGTAATATCTATTGAGTCTTTTGCTGAACAACTATTTGCATCAGAAAAATTGTATGTTATAGTATAAACCCCAGCTCCAATACTAGGATCAAACATACCCATAGCATCAACTCCCATACCACTAAAAGTTCCCCCTGAAGTAGGAGTTGTCATCAATTGCACTTTAGCTGCATCGATACAATAAGGACCATAAGTACCATCTATTGTGACAGTAGATAAGTCGTTTACAATAATATCTATTGAGTCTTTCGCTGAACAACTATTTGCATCTGTTATTTCAAAAACTATAGTATGTGTTCCTGCGCTGACACTTGGGTCAAACATACCCGTAGCATCAACTTCATTACCACTAAATATCACTCCAGTATTAGGAATAGTCATCAAAGCGATTATTTCATCATCAATACAGTAAGGACCATAAGTTCCGTCTATTGCGACAGTTGGTTTTTCATTTACAATAATATCTATTGAGTCTTTTGATGAACAACTATTTCCATCAGAAAAAGTATAAATTACTTTATAAGTTCCAGCTCCAGTATTAGGATCAAACATTCCTGATGCATCCACTCCATTACCACTAAAAACACCCCCGGTACTAGGAGTTGTCATTAATTGAACCATTGCTGCATCTTCACAATAAGGACCATAAGTACCATCTATTGTGACAGTAGGTAGATTGTTAACAATAATGTCAATTGAGTCTTTTGCTGAACAACTATTTGCATCTGTAATCTCAAAAACTATAGTATGTGTTCCCGTTCCAAAGCTCGGATCAAACAAACCAGTAGCATTAACTCCTTCTCCAGTAAAAACTACTGCATTATTAGGTGTAGTCAATAATTGAACAGTTGCATCACCAATACAATATGGACCATAAGTGCCATCTATAGCAATAGTTGGAATATCGTTAACAATAATATCTATCATTGTTTCTCCAACACAGTTAGTTGCAGGATCAGTATAGCTATAAGTTATAGTATGCGTAGCGCCACCAATACTTGGATCAAACATACCTGAAAGCGAAACTCCATCACCGCTAAAGTCGCCTCCAGAAGGTGTTGCCATTAATTGAACAATCATATCTTCAGTACAATATGGACCATAAGTACCATCTATCGAAACTACAGGAGCAGTATTGACAACAATATCTATCATATCTTGACCAACACAATTTGTCAATGGATCTATATAATCAAATGTAATAGTATGCGTACCGTCTCCAATACTTGGACTAAACATTCCAGTTGCATCCACTCCATTTCCACTCCAAGTACCTCCAGTGTTTGGAGTTGTCATTAATTGAACCATAACATCATCAGTACAATAAGGACCATAAGTGCCATCTATAGTGACAATAGGTAAAGCATTGACTGTTATATCAGTAGCAACAGGAGTATCTGTACACATCGTAATAGGATCAGTGTAACTATAAGTCACAGGGTTAGTACCAGAACCTGCATTATTAGGATCAAATGTAGCTGTACCATCACCATTATCAGTAACTCCTGTTCCACTCCAAGTCCCACCACTACCTATTGGGCTGCCTGTCAAAGTCTGATCACCATCATCTATACAAAAAGGACCATAATTTCCAGTAACTATTATTGGTTTAAGGTTTACAATAACTTCAACAGTAGCATTACTAATACAACCTCCTATATCCACTTGTAGTTTATAAATACCAGCATCTGCAGAATTTGCATTAGGTATTGTGGGATTCTCCATTGTAGAAAATAAATTATTGTCAGAATCTCTCCACTCAAAAGTGGCGCCAGATCCAGCATTAGCATTTAGTTGTATTATTTCTCCTTCACAGACTGGGTCAGTTGTAGGGATTGGATCAGCTCCCGGAGAAGCTACCGTTATTTTTTTTGTTACTACACAACCACCATTAGAATATTCAAAAAAGTATTCTCCTGCTGCTGTATTGTCAAAAGAGACTTGAGCTGAACCTCCAGAAGTACCACCGATAAACGCTCCAGTAGTATTGGTAGCCTCAATAGTCCATATACCATCAGTAGGAAAAGAAGCAACTAAGTCAACAGTTCCTGCCATACATATTGTTTCATCCATTTCAATATTAGGCGGCGGGTCAACAGTAATCGTAATTACCGTATCACAACCAAAATCATCCATAAGAGTCAAATAATAATCACCATAATCTGCTGCTGAAGCAACTGGTATATCTACATCTTCTGAAGTAGAACTATAATTAGGTCCTGACCAAGAATATGAATAAGGTGTCAAACACATCATGCTATCAACAGGTGAAACGTCTATAAATATAAAATCCCCACAAGAGATATCAACATTTACATCTGGTAGTGGAGGTTGTTCAGTCTTTATATTTCCAACATAATCTTGAATTCCACCACCTATGGTAAATCCATTAGAAAAATCTGAGCCATTCATTCCTGGTTGTGAAGAATCAGGATCTGGATTAGGATCTGCACCAGCTCCAAATGGATTTTTATAAGTACGAATACTATCACTACAAGTTAAGTGAGGAGATATAGTAAAGCCAAATAATGGAATAGTATCTCCTTCTGTAATGTCATTATAAAAACATGCAGGTGATATTTCTGGTCGAATTGCGTAAAAGTCATGTTGAGGCTGAGCAAGAGGAGCAATAACAAAAGAAGAAATTGTCCACGATGTTGGTTTTGTCCCAAGATAGAGTTGATTATCTACAATAGGGTTATAAAATGTATCTAATGCAAATACAGATCCTGTAGGAACAACTATAGTATATAGAGAATTAAACTGAGAACGACGAGGAATTGTTATCGCGTTACCATTAGTAACTACAATATTAGCAGTATAACTACATCTTTCCATGTTGTACGTAATCAAATATTTAACTCCTGTTACTTGAGCAGAAATAGCTGTGTACGCTAAAAATAAAACAAACACGAAAAAACTCCTTATAATATACATATCCAATAATAATTTATTGATTTTTACAAATAGGTCTTTTGAACTCAAATAATTCAAAAACTTATAACCGTATGATACAATGAGAATGGGGGGGGCTTAAGTAAAATGAGTCGTCTGAGTTATAGACACGATATTAAGACCTTGACCACTACAATTTGTCACTGATTATAGTATTAAAATTAAATATAAATGTAATGTGTCTTTACATTACATAAATAACATATATATAAACTACTTTTAAACAACACTTAATGGCACATTCAAAAGATATATATATATCATAAAAAAAA
This sequence comes from Saprospiraceae bacterium, assembly GCA_036479655.1. Classification (GTDB taxonomy): domain Bacteria; phylum Bacteroidota; class Bacteroidia; order Chitinophagales; family Saprospiraceae; genus CAJXUU01. The sequence goes on along the minus strand of JAZGFO010000135.1, from coordinate 4,822 downwards.
GTTAAAAAAAATGGCTTAAAAACACTTTGTTTTTAAGCCATTTAATATATAATATAATTATCATTCAATAATAATTATTCTTTTTCTAATTATTTCGTTATTCAACGATAATGAAATATTGTAAGCTCCACTTTCAAGGTTAGATAGATCAATTTTTGTAGATTGATTTCCTTGTTTAATTAATCTTGAAGTAGAATAAACTAATTCTCCTAAAGTAGTAAATACATCAATACTTACATCAGTATCAGCTAATAAACTGAGTTCTATATTTACATTACCATTAGATGGATTAGGGAATATTCGAGAAGTCGTAGTAGTTGTAGTTCTATCAATACTAATTACTCTACTATAATTGAATTTTCCATCAAAATCATATTGCTTAATTCTATAATAGTATTTTCCTACTTTTGTCAAATTTTTATCTACAAAGTTATATGTAGATTGAGTAGAGACATTATTAGAAAATACACGATTAGAAACAACTTCAAAATTAGTTGTGTTAATTATCGCTCTTTCTACTTCATAAGCATCAACATTTACTTCTTGCTCTACTATCCATTCCAAATTATGATTACCATTTTGTACGGCTACATTTACATCAACCCATGTTACAGGTAATGCTCCATAAGCAACACCGAAATCAATATTTTCATTCATCTCATCAGGAGTCAATACAAATTTCCTAGTGGTATTTAATCCATAAGTATGGTCAACATCACTATCTATATTATCAAATCCTATATCAGGAATAGTAGCTACAAATCCTACAGGAGGAGTGAAATGAAAATAAACATCTCTCTTACTTAAGTTATCAATTTCGTATTTTCCATCAATATCTGTAATACTTTCTCCTATTACTTCTAATGTTGCAGCATCAATAGCTTTTACTAACACTCCAGCGATTTTAGCTTCACCAGGATTTTGAATACCATCAAAGTTTTCATCAGCCCAAACCAAGTTACCAGCTATTGCTTCTGGATAATAACCAGCACCTATATCCAATTTAGAGTCGCCAGATTGAAGTGAAAATTGACTAGTCGTCCCTTGTCCATTTGCATTATTGACATCACTATCTTTAAAAGAATTACTTCCTTTAAAAGGTAGCGCTAATACCAATCCAGATGGCGGCTCAACAAATTCAACATAATATGTTCCTGGAGGAGCACAGAATATAAAATACCCATCACCTGATGGTGTATCAGGATCTTCTCCTGTATGAGTTGTTTCATATTTACCCCAAACATTGTTATCTTTTCTCCATAGGTTGACTTCTAATCCAACAATACCATTTTCAGTATCATCATATATATCATTTTTATTCCAGTCATACCAAACATTATTACCTATTTCAGCACATTCATAATACCCAGCTTTCACATTTTCAAGTACTTGTCCTGGTTGTAGATCATATAGCGTTGTAGTATTCATACCATTTGAGCCATCAACATCACTATCGTTAGTATCGTTTCCGATATTAGGGAAAGTTAATTCATAAATATCAGCTGCAATAAACTCAAAGTAGTAAGTAGCCGCCGGAATATCTGTAAAAGAATAAACTCCTTGACTATTAGTAATCGTTGTAGCAACTAACATATCATTAAGGTCAAATATATTAACAGTAACATTGGCTATACCTTGTTCTCCTGGTTGATATATACCATTACCATTATCATCTAACCAAACACAAGCACTAATAGAACCAGTTGCAGCCATTGGTTCTACCAATAGGTGAAGCGTAGCACTGTCACACAATGTAGTCCCGGTTCTACATACTTGGTAAGCAAAATCAATTGGTCCCAAATAATCTTGAGCTGGAGTAAATTCATAACTTCCATCTTCATTCACAACTATTGAACCTTGTCCGGTTACTGAAGCACTGAAAGGAGAAACCATTTGATTTAAATCCATTGGATCTGAAGCATTTGCAAGTATTCCGTTTTCGGCATTTACTGTAAGTGTAGTATTTAATGGTGTCTGACCATAGTCATCCATAGCATTAGTAAATTGTGTTGCGTCATTAGGATATACATTAATATAAACTATTTCGGTATCACAATTTTGTGATGTTTGCGGATTTTGACACACTTCATATATGAAAAAATCTACACCAACATAACCAGAATTAGGCGTATATGTACCCGTATTTACATTGTAACTTCCATTGGTTGGAGGAGAGAATATAGTAGGTTGAGTCAAAATACATGAAGGAAGGCTTTGACATTTATCATTTGACAAAATGTCAATAACCACATCATTGTTAGCAGATGTTGCTATATAATCATGATTAGCTAAAGGTGGATTATCCGTTCCTTCTAATTCTAAAACTGTTATTTGCAAAGGCACAATAGCACATTCGTCCGAGAAAGAACCAGGACGACACACTTCTACCAAATAATTGTATTCTCCAGGAGTACTACAAGTGAAAGTATAACTACCATCAGATAATACCATAGGAATACACATATCAGGATTATTAGATAATGGTGCAGCTTCACTGTAAGTTGTACCACTTTCTTGATTATCATTTGTACTGAGATCACCTGTTAATGCTACATCATTCCAAGTTACACCAAAATCTGGATTGAGACATTGAGATCTCACTAATATCTCTATAGAAGATGCAACAGAAGTACAACCATTAATTGTCTGCGTAACTGATACAGTATATATACCAGCAATATAAGGTGTCATCGTAGTAGCACTTGAAGACGCATCGACAAAACCACTTCCTGTCTGAGGAGTAACTGTCCACGAATAAGTAGCTGCTGAATTATTATCAACAGAAATATTGACAACTTCTCCTATACATGCAGGATTAGGAGTCGCCACTAAATTTTGAGGGGCATCTGGTTCTCCTGGATCAGAAATTGTAATTACACCAGTAAAAACTCCAGATTCACAACCGCTATCGTTAGTTAATTTAATATTAGAGTATGTACCAACCAAAAGACCTAAAAGTGTAATTTCACCATTTAAATTTGCAGTTAATGTAGCATTTAATGGTGAACCATTAAATGTATAATCTATATCATAAGATTGACCAACTTCTAAACCAGATAAGGTAATTGAACCATCAGAAAGTCCGCAACTTGTGGGATCAGATGACGTAATAGATCCAAAATCAGGAGTAGCAGGTGCAGTTAAAACTTCAACTGAAATAGTTACAGCTGGTGATTCACAACCTGCAATAGTCTGCGTAACGCTTATAGTATAAGTACCAGCTTCGGTCGCTGTCATACTTGTAGTATTTGTAGTACTTGACGCCAAGCCAGCCAAAGCTGATGAAGCGCTCCAGTTGTATGTAGCATTAGGATTATTATCAACAGAAAGATTAACCGTTCCTGTAAAACATACAGGGTTTGGCATTGCCGTTAATCCAGTAGGAGCATCTGGTGCTCCAGGATCTGTAAGATTAATAGGTCCTGCATAAACTCCAGACTCACAACCTGCTTGATTATTAAGTGTAAAATTGGTATAAGTCCCTGGAGACAAATTCATCATTGTGAGCATACCAGAACCATTGGAAGTTAAATCCATTGTCTGTGTACTACCATTAAATAAATATTGTACAGTATAAGAAGAATTATTTTCTAATCCAGCTAAAATTATATTACCATCATTTGCTTGACAAGCAGTAGGGTTATTGTAACTAACTGAAGCATCAGTAGGAGTAGGAGGATTATCAAGAACTTCAACATCAATTGTGCTTTCGGCAGATTCACACCCAGCAACAGTTTGAGTTATAGTTATAGTATATACTCCAACAACTGAAGGAGTCATAGAATTAGTATTAGTTGTACTTGTACCTAATCCTGCATCAGGACTAGAAGCGGTCCAAGTATATTCTGCACCATTAACATTGTCAACAAATAAATCACTTGTCTCTCCTAAACATAAAGGATTTGGATTTGCAGAAAGTGAAGTTGGTGGTACAGGCATCGCTGTCACTTCAATAGAAACTACATTACTTGTATCAGAACAAGGTGCAGGATCCGTAATAGAATATATTCTTCTAAAGTTATAAATCCCTTCAGATAAATCTTGTGTATTATAATCTTGTGTATTATTAGTTCCCGCAGCAGCTGCAAATGTCGATCCATCTATACTAGATTGCCACATATATACGCCAGAAGGAGAAGCTGTCGATCCAGTAATTAATTGTACTTCACTAGATCCACAAAATTGATTAGGATCAATAGGTGAAATATTATTATTAGAAATTCCGCAACCACCACAATTATCTAAAGCTGTAACCATAACTGTATCAAGACAACCATTCACATCCCATGCGAAGAAATAATCTCCAGGAGTAGAAAAATTATTAACTTGAGTAGAATTATTACTAGCAACTGCAATATCAGCAGTACCAGCACTAAGGGCTGTAATTAAAGTCCAATTACCACTTCCAGAAGCATTCAATGTCGTTACACCAGTTTCAAAACAATCAACATCACTTGGATCAGGTCCACCATCAGCACTATTTACTGTAACAGTCATTGCGTTTTCACAAATGCCATTAGAATATAAAAATGTATAACTTCCAACTGCTGTTGCAGAAAAATCAACAGTAGCAGCACCATTACCATCATCAGTCAAAGTTGCACCAGAGGCATTACTACCATCTGCAGACCATGTACCATCATCTGGATTAGAACCTTGAAGATTTACAGTACTACCAGCACAGGCCTCTTGATCAGGACCAGCATTAGGAGGCACTATAGCGTCAACAGATAATTCTTGTGTACAACCTAAAGCATCTGTAACTGTAACAATATAGGTGCCAGCATCTGCTGCCGAAGCAGGATTTATCAATACATTTTGA
>JAZGFO010000134.1:0-6708 GCA_036479655.1 Saprospiraceae bacterium | reverse complement strand
ATGAAATTAGGTTTGGATACAACAAAAGTGACAACATTCCTGCATCAAAAGTTTTATCAGATGGTTATGGCCAATGCAATACCAAATCAACTTTGCTAATGGCTCTACTAAGAGCAGTTGGTATTCCTAACAGAATTCACGGATTTACAATTGATAAAGCATTGCAAAAAGGAGCAATAACAGGAATTTGGTATAAACTTGCACCAAAAAACATTTTACATAGTTGGGTAGAAGTATTAATAAATGATAAGTGGTACTTTTTAGAGGGCGTTATTTGAAAATGAACATATATTTTATTCTTAGCAGGAATTTTACTCTTTGTTATTGGGACAATTCACTTAATTCTTGGAGCGTCTCTAATTTTTAAAGAAAAAAGTAATTTATACAAAAAAATTTGATTTCAATGTAGATTATGATACTGATTGGTTTTATACATTTAATCTCAAAGGACAAGCAACTCGAATTAGGTATAATTGACCGAACGAATAAAATAGTCCCTATAGATTTTCAGGCTTCCCTCAAGAATTTTATATAACATTTGTTGTTGATAATGCTGATGAATTATTTGAAATAGCACAATCGAAAAAATTGAAATAGTAACTGAACCAACTGACACCTTTTATGGGCAAAGAAAATTATTATTGAAAGATCCCAATGGTACTTTGGTGGACATATCTTCACCAATTCCTGTTTTCGAATTTTAATAAAAGCAAAATTTGAAAACGATCTATAGTTGGAGTCAACAAAAGTTAAAATTATCCCTAAGTTTTGGGGATACAACAATCACATAAAGCATAAATCTTAGAAAATCAAAAGATGTAAGTTCATTTTAATTTTTGACATCACTTTGTCCCTAAACCTAAATCGTGCTTATTTTTCAATACCCACACGATAATCGCGCCTATTATTATTTTAATTATTGCGCCTTTCCAAAAAGGAAACAACCCATATTCCAATGCTTTTTGTAATCCAAAAGAATAACTTAGTCTTGATATACCAAATACTAAAATAATAAAAGTACCAAGGGTCATAAGAAGTAGCGTATAAATAAAATTAATTTTTGCAATTTTTTTTGCAAGAATAGACACAACAATTCCACCTATTACAAATCCTATAAGATATCCTCCTGAATTACCAATTAACACCTCTACCCCACTATTGAAATCTGCAAAGATGGGTAAGCCAACTCCTCCTAATACATAATAAAAAGTAAGTGTATATCCAATCAAAATTGGTCGCAAAAATGTAGCCAATACCAATACAGCTAATGTCTGCCCAGTAATAGGAATATCACCAACATCGATTGTAAGTTGTGCAAAAACACTTATTACTATAATAGAAAATATTAGTTTTACTAATTCCGATTTTTCTAATTTCACTTTACAAATAGCTATTTTTATATAATCATTCAATCTCTCTGTATCCAGTTATAAGCATTTACAAATGCTTGCGCCCATGGACTTACTTTATCATTTCTTCCTTGAGGATAATCCGCCCAATTCCATTGATAAAACGAACGTTCTATATGAGGCATAGTAACTAAGTGTCGTCCATCATCACTAACTAATATGGCAGTATTATACATGCTCCCATTAGGATTTGAAGGATAACTATTATAGCCATATTTACCTACAATATTGTAGTCTTTTTCTGACATTGGCAAGTTAAATTTTCCTTCTCCATGACTAATCCAAACACCTAAAGTACTGCCTTCGAGATTTGACATCATAATTGAATTATTCTTTTGAATAGTGACCGAAGTAAATGCACTTTCATGCTTGTTACTATCATTATATGTCATTTTTGACAACTGCTCATGACCAGGATTGATAAGATCCAATTCTAAAAACAATTGGCATCCATTACATATTCCAATTGAAATAGTATCTTCTCTTTTGAAGAAATTATCCAATACTTTCTTAGCTTTAGCATTATACTTAAATGCACCCGCCCATCCCTTGGCACTACCCAGAACATCACTATTAGAGAATCCTCCTACAGCTCCCAAAAATTGCACATCTTCTAATGTTTCTTTTCCAGATATCAAATCTGTCATATGCACATCTCTCACATCAAATCCTGCCTGATACATTGCATTTGCCATTTCACGCTCTGAGTTGCTTCCTTTCTCCCTAATTATAGCAGCTTGTGGTCTTGGCTTTGAATTATCAATAATGATTGATTCTCCAGTAAAATGTGTAGGAAAAACATAGTTTAACGGTTGTTTTTTATAGTTATCAAATCTATTTTTCGCCAATCCATTCGCTGTTTGTTTTTGATCCAAAAGAAAAGATGTTTCGTACCAAATGTCTCTATATGTTGCAATATCAAAATTTAATTTTTTATCATCTACATCAACAGATAGTATACCTTTATTATTTACTTTTCCAATTTTGTGAAATTTTATATTCTCCCCACTCAACATGGTTTCCAATCGATTATCAGCCACTTGTACTATGATTCCTGCATTCTCACTAAAAAGTATTTTTATAGCATCACCAGTAAATGACTTCAGATTTATATCTGCTCCAAGATTTGTATCCGCAAAGCACAACTCAAGTAAAGCAGTAAGCATACCTCCTGCTGAAATATCATGTCCTGCCAAGATCATATCAGATTTGATAGCTTCTTGGATTGTATTAAATATATTTTTAAAACCTTTCGGGTCTTTTATAGTTGGTGCTTTAGAGCCAATTCGATTCATGGTTTGACCAAGTGAAGAACCTCCCAATTCAAAATTATCAAATGACATATCTATGTATATAATATCACCACCATTTTTTGACAATACTGGTTTTATCACTTTGGTAATATCATCACAATGTCCGACTGCAGATATTATTACAGTACCAGGTGCTAAGACCGTTTTGTCTGTATATTTTTGTGCCATAGACATAGAGTCTTTTCCAGTCGGAATATTAATTCCTAAGTCAATAGCAAATTGAGAAATAGCAGATACCGCTTGATACAATCTTGCATCCTCTCCGATATTTTTACATGGCCACATCCAATTTGCAGATAACGATACTGCTTTCAAATTTTGATTAAGTGGCGCCCATATCAGGTTGGTTAGTGATTCTGCAATTGCATTGTATGCTCCAGCACTAGCGTCTATCAATCCACTTACAGGAGCGTGTCCAATAGATGTTGCTATTCCATTTTTGCTTTCATAATCCAGTGCCATCACACCACAGTTATTAAGAGGTAATTGAAGTGGGCCTACACATTGTTGGATTGCTACTTTCCCGCCTACACATCTGTCTACTTTATTAGTTAACCAATCTTTGCAAGCTACGGCTTCTAAGCGTAACACATCATTAATATATTCATAGACCTTATCGTTATCATATTCGATTTTGTCATATATTTTTTTGACAGTTACATCATTCATGATTGTCTTAGGAGAACTACCAAATATATCTGCTAATGCAACATCCATTGGTTTTTCTCCTGTAGTAGAAGATTTAAATGAAAATCTATGATCGCCTGTAACTTTCCCTACATTATAGATTGGTGATCTTTCTCTTTGTGCTACATTATGTAATAATTCTAAGTCTTTTTCTGCAATCACTAATCCCATTCTTTCTTGAGATTCGTTGCCTATTATTTCTTTGGCAGAAAGGGTTTTATCACCAATTGGCAATTTGTCTAAATCAATCTTTCCTCCAGTATCTTCAACCAACTCTGATAGACAATTAAGATGTCCTCCTGCTCCGTGATCATGAATAGATACAACAGGATTAATATCGTTTTCTACCATTCCTCTTATAGTATTAGCCGCTCTTTTTTGCATTTCCGGATTAGATCTTTGTACAGCATTTAACTCTATACCTGCACTAAATTTGCCCGTATCTGCCGAAGAAACTGCTGCCCCTCCCATTCCAATTCTATAATTATCACCACCTAATATTACAATTGCGTCTCCTTCTTGTGGCATTTTTTTAATTGCGTGTATCCTTTTTCCATATCCTACCCCACCAGCTTGCATTATTACTTTATCAAAACCTAACAAATCCATTCCTTGCTGATGTTCGAATGTAAGCAACGAACCAACAATCAAAGGTTGACCAAATTTATTGCCAAAGTCGGATGCTCCATTGCTCGCTTTTATTAAAATATCCATTGGACTTTGGTAGAGCCATTTCCGCTCTTCAAAACCATTTTCCCATGGTCTATCATTATTTAATCGAGAGTATGAAGTCATATACACAGCTGTTCCTGCCATTGGAATAGACCCTTGCCCTCCAGCCAATCTATCTCTTATCTCTCCTCCTGATCCTGTAGCAGCTCCATTGAATGGCTCAACAGTAGTCGGAAAATTGTGCGTCTCTGCCTTCAAAGATATGACAGAATCAAAATCAGTGATTTTGTAATTTGATGGTTTGTCAGGATAAATCGGTGCAAACTGTTGTACTTTAGGACCTGATACAAATGCTACATTATCTTTATAAGCCGAAACAATTCCATTAGGGTTTAATGCCGAAGTTTTTTTAATTAAATTGAATAATGAAGCAGGCATTTCTTTCCCATCAATTACAAAAGTACCATTGAAAATTTTGTGCCTACAATGCTCACTATTGACTTGGGAAAACCCAAACACCTCAGAATCAGTAAGTTTTCGTCCAATTTTTTCAGCAAGATTATTTAAATATGTTACTTCTTCATTACTGAGTGACAATCCCTCTTGATTATTGTAAGCCTCAATATCAATAACATCAATAATAGGCTCTGGAATGATACTATTTGCAAACATGTCTTGATTTAATCCAACATATTGTTGTGCTATCATTGGATCAAATGCTTTTTCTTTAGTACTTATTTGAAACGTTTCAATACGAATGATATCTTCGATACCCATGTTTTGAGTAATTTCTACTGCATTGGTACTCCATGGTGTAATCATTGCTGCCCTAGGTCCTACATAGATACCTTTAACATCATTAATCCCAATTGAAGTTGCATTTCCAAATAGCCATTGTAACTTAATGGTATCTTCCTGAGAGAATTCTTTATTAGATTGTACAGCAAATATTTTCTGATCAGAAGCTTTGAAGAAAAATATCATTGATAAGTTGTTTTTATTAGAGGTGGTACTTACAATGCAAAATTAACTAATTCTTTGAAGACAGTATGTTTTTTTGATTCTGATTTATGTAATATTATTCACAACTTAAGATGTAGATCGATAGATGACTTTAACATAGGTGAAATTGACAAATATGCTAAAATCAGATCTGTTAATCGAAATTAATCAATAACGTATCGTTAAAAGATACATAAGCACACTAAGAAAGCTAAAGGCCATTATTAAATCACAAAAAGTAAAGAATATATTTTCATTTTTTTAAAATCCATTTAGAATGGACTCTAAGCTAACCAATAATTTTGAATTATCAGTGAAGCTTTCCGAAGGTAAAACCACTTTAATAACTCCAAATTCATCAATTAAAAACATTCTTGGACTACCCAATTCTGCACCATATGCCATCTGACCAAAAATTTCTCCATTAGGTATTACATCTATTTCCATAGGATACTGGCGAAGATAAGCAACAACATCAGCTTTGGGTTCTTTAGCAAAAGAAATGACTTTTAAATCTGAATTTCTTTCTTGTAATAAAGATAAGGCTGTTACTTGTTCTAACGCAACAGTATTATTAACTGACCAAAACCAAAGTAATACTTTTTTTCCTTTGAATGAACCTAAAAAATGCTCTGTTCCTTTAATATCCTTTGCTAAAAACTGTTCTGCCGGAAACCCTTCAAATGATTTTACTAAATCTTGTGTTGGAGGTGAAAATTTTGCAAACTCTACTAAAAAATGCCCTTGCACAGAATCTTGTGCAGAGATAAACCCAACAAATAAAACACTAAGCGCAAAAGAGAAAAGAATATTTTTCATATTTTATATTTATTGGCAGGTGTCCGCCATTATTTAATTTTTATTATTTAAGTATATACTAAATTCATCTAAAGAATCAAATGTGAAATCTGCATCGCTGTCAATCACATTTGAAATACGAATTGTTTTCATTTTTAATCTGTTGCCAAATTCTATATCACTTTCTGTATCTCCTATCATTATTGACTTTCTAAAATCAATCTCTGGAAATTCACTTTTAGCAATTATTGCCATCCCTGGGTTAGGTTTACGACACGTACAGTCATAAACATTTAAGTGTGGGCAATAATATATCTGGTCTATTCGTCCACCACTCATCAATACTACATCTACCATATGGCTATGTATAACATTCAATTGCTCGTGGGTCATGATACTTTTATCAATTCCTTGTTGATTAGTTACTACAATTATTCTACCAAAAAATGTTCCAAATTTTGCAATCGCATTTAAACTTCCTTTACAAAATTTAAAGTCTTCTACTTTATCAATATATCCATCAATTTTCCGTTCATTGATAACACCGTCTCTATCCAAAAAGAGGGTCCAAGCACTAGAAATTTCTGGTAAATTTTTCTTCATTTATTATTAACTATCTTGTTGACGAATATTTAACGTATTTTGTCACAATCCTGTTTCTTATTTTTAAATAATTATTGAAATTAATTAACAATTGTCATTTAGTAATCATAACTATCAAAATCTGTAATGAAATTTCATTCTTATTTAATCGTAATATTAATACTGCAATTTAATATGTCAGTCAATGGTCAACATTCTGGTGTTGATTTATTAGGCGATAAGAA
>JAZGFO010000133.1:0-19102 GCA_036479655.1 Saprospiraceae bacterium | reverse complement strand
ATCACCTATATATTGTATTCAGAAAGTATAAATAAATATTATACGGGTTCAACGTCAAAGAAAGTAGAAGAAAGATTAAAAAAGGCATAATAGTAACCATAAAGGATATACAGGAAAGGCGAAGGATTGGGAGGTTTTATACGTAAAGATGTTTGGAACAATATCAGAATCAAGGAAGTTAGAAAAAGAGATAAAGAAGAGGGGAGCGAAAAGATATATTTTGGCTAAACAAGAAGATTAGCGCATCACGCTGAAGCGAGAGGGCCGCAGGTTCGAATCCTGCCGCCCCGACAAAAAAAAGGAGTTATGAATTATCATAGCTCCTTTTTTAGATTTAGGAACAATGAAGAACTACATCACCTATATATTGTATTCAGAAAGTATAAATAAATATTATACGGGTTCAACGTCAAAGAAAGTAGAAGAAAGATTAAAAAGGCATAATAGTAACCATAAAGGATATACAGGAAAGGCGAAGGATTGGGAGGTTTTATACGTAAAGATGTTTGGAACAATATCAGAATCAAGGAAGTTAGAAAAAGAGATACAGAAGAGGGGAGCGAAAAGATATATTTTGGCTAAACAAGAAGATTAGCGCATTAGATTTAGGAACAATGAAGAACTACATCATTAATTAATACTGTAAAATATAAAATTTGTGCTTTTAGAATTAATACGATTTAGCCAATCAAATGCCGAATCTGGCAAAGTAATTGACTTTTAGTTCACTACAGGTAAAGAGATATAACCTTTGTACATATTATCATCGTCAAAAACATGATCAGAAAAATCAGTAATTACCTGATATAATGTATCTCTTTCGATTGGTATTTTATTTACACTTCTTATCATTTGAACTAATTCTTTTGTGGTCAATGACGGATTCTGTTCTTCAGAACCAGCCATAGAATATATTTTTGTAGTATCGTCAATCGTACCATCAATATCATCTACACCAAATGCTAAAGAGAGTAAAGCTGTTTTTCTGCCAATCATTGGCCAGTAGGCTTTAATGTGATCAAAATTATCTAGGTAGATTCTTGCAATTGCATACATTCTTAAATCTTCAATTGTTGAGGATTCTTTAATATGTGACATTTGATTTCCTTTGTTTCTAAATTTCAAAGGGATGAAGGTTTGAAACCCTTTAGTTTTATCTTGCAGATCTCTTAATTTTGACATGTGATCTACTCTATGTTCAAATTTTTCTATATGTCCATATAACATTGTTGCATTTGATCTCATTCCTAACTTGTGCCACTCTTCATGAATGCTCAACCATTCTTCTCCACTACATTTACCGCCAGCAATTTGATCTCTTATTTCTGAGTGAAATATTTCTGCACCACCACCAGGCATAGATTCTAATCCCGCTTCTTTCATTAATTTCATACCTTCAGCATAAGAGATTTTTGCTTTTTTGAAAATGTAATGATATTCTACTGGAGTGAGGGCTTTTACATGTAAATCCGGTCTATGTTTTTTTATTGCTGTAAAAAGATCGGAATAAAAAGCTAGGTCATATTGTGGCAATACTCCACCTACAATGTGAACTTCAGTTACGGGTTTGTCGTCATATGTTTTTATGATTTCCATCATTTCGGAAATATTATATTCCCAACCTTCAGATCTTTTTTTTATCAATCTTGAATAAGAACAAAATGAACATGAGTAAAGACAAACATTTGTTGGTTCTAGGTGGAAATTTCTATTAAAATAAGTAATGTTGCCATGTTTTTTTTCTCGAATGTAATTTGCAATAATACCTACAGTAGATAAGTCTGCTTTTTCAAAAAGAGAATAACAATCTTTATCAGATATTCTTTTATTTGATTTGACTTTTTTTGCAATATTTACTATTTCCGGATCAAGTGTTACACTTTCAATGATTAAATCTAATTTTATTGTCTTTTCCATGCTGTGTTATTCTACTAATACAACGTAAAAATAGTAAAAGAGATTTAAAATCAAGGTAGATATTTTTTCTAAGTTATAATTAGTTTGTTAAATCAAAACACTCTTCGTATTTTTCAGGACATTGGTCGTTTTATTATTATTATTTATTGGATTTTGATTACTTTTGTGCTTAAATCAATATCGTAATATATTATGAAAAAAATACTATTAAGTATTCTTCTATTAGCTTTTGGGACGGTAAGTTTTGGTCAAGATTATACTGTTTCGGGATATATTAGAGACTTGAGTAATGGTGAAACATTAATAGGAGCGTTTATTTTTCTTTCGGAAAATGGAGCAAGTACTGTAAGTAATGAATATGGATTCTATTCGATCTCAGTTGCTCAAGGGACTTATGTTTTGAATGGTACTTATATTGGATACCAAGATAAGTTAGAAACTATTGTTTTGGACCATAATGTAACTTATAACATAGATTTAGGGGTAGATAACAATACGTTAGATGAAGTTGTAGTTACAGCAGAAGAAGTAGATCGCAATGTCAAATCGCTACAAATGAGTGTTAATAAATTGGACATGAAAACTATTCAAAAATTACCAACACTATTGGGTGAAACTGAAATATTAAGAAGTATACAATTGTTGCCGGGTGTAACATCAGTAGGAGAAGGTGCTGCTGGATTTAATGTTAGAGGTGGTAGTATAGATCAAAATTTAGTTTTATTAGATGAATCACCAGTATATAACAGCTCACATTTATTTGGATTTTTCTCAGTTTTTAATCCTGATGCTGTAAAAGATGTTAAATTATACAAAGGAGGGATTCCAGCTCGATATGGCGGTCGGTTATCTTCTATATTAGATGTGAGAATGAAAGAAGGGAACAGTAAACAATTTGAAATTAACGGAGGGATTGGAACAATATTTAGCAGATTGGCAATTGAAGCTCCAATTGTAAAAGATAAATCTTCTTTTATTATAGCAGGGAGAAGGTCATACGCTGATGTATTGGCTAAGCCTTTTTTGAATGATGGATTAAAAGATTCTAAATTGAATTTTTATGATTTAACGGTTAAAACCAATTATAAATTTAGTGAAAAGGATCAATTGTTTTTATCTGGATATTTTGGTAGAGATAATTTTGCTTTTGGACAATCTGCCGGATTTAATTGGGGGAATAAGACAGGGACTTTAAGATGGAATCACTTATTTAGCGAAAAACTATTTGCCAATCTTACTTCTTATTATAGCAATTACGATTACCAGTTAAATTTTGGAGACAAAGAAGAAGACACCTTTGATTGGAATGCAAGAATAAAAAATTATAGTTTAAAACCGGAATTTTCTTTTTTTGTAACACCCAAAAATACAATTAGATTTGGTGGTCAGTCGATTTATTACATTTTTGAACCGGCTAATGCAGTATCAGTAAGTGATAATATTAAAGTTGATATTAGTACAAGTAAACAATTTGCGATAGAATCTAATCTTTTTGTAGAAAATGAAGTCAATCTATGGGAGAAAGTTGACATAAACTATGGAATTCGATTTAGTCATTTTGCATATCTCGGTGCTCGAAATGTATATCATTTTGGGGAAACCCCAAGAGGTGATATTCGCCCTTTAACCGATGTTACAAAAGCGGATAAGGGTGAAGTGATTTCTAACTATAATAATTTTGAACCTAGATTGTCGATTAAAGTTAATTTGGACAATAACAGTTCTGTTAAAGCAAGTTATAATAGGACAGCTCAGTATATTCATTTACTATCTAACTCTACAGCTTCTACACCAGTGGACATATGGACGCCTGCTACTAATAATATTAAGCCATCAATGGCGGATCAGTTGGCAATAGGTTATTTTAGGAATTTTGAAGATAACATTTACGAATTTTCTAGTGAAGTCTATTATAAAAAAATGAATGACCTAATTGATTATATTGATGGTGCAGATCTCATATTAAATGAATTAGTAGAAGGTCAAATATTGGATGGACAGGGTAGAGCTTATGGTTTAGAATTGATGGCAAAAAAAACAAAAGGTAAATTTTCGGGGTGGCTAAGTTATACATTAGCACGATCAGAAAGACAAGTTGTTGGTATAAACAATGATAATTGGTATCCTTCAAGATTTGACCAGACACATAATTTAAGTATTACTACATTTTATGAATTAAACAAAAGGATTTCATTTAGCGCAAATTTTGTTTATAATACTGGTACGCCTACAACATTTGCTAATAGTGGTTATTATCAACAAGGATATTTTATACCCAATAATGATAATAATTCACGTAATAATGTGAGGATTCCTGATTATCATAGATTGGATTTGTCAGTAACGATAGATCCCAAACCAGGTAATAGAAAATGGAAAGGTCAATGGATTATAGGAATCTATAATATTTATAGCAGAAAAAATCCATTTACAATATTTTTCAGACAGAATAACGAGCGTCCTGTACTTAATCAACCTGTAAATACTGAAGCGATAAGAATGTCTGTAATTGGCAATTTTATTCCTTCGATTTCTTACAATTTTACTTTTAAATAATACGATATGAAATATTTAAGCATACTTTTTTTATTATTATTTATTTTTATTTCTTGCGAAGATGTTATTGATGTTGATAGTGGATTTGAAGAGTCTCAAATAGTTATTGATGCTTGGATTACTAATCAATCAAGCACCCAGATAATAACCCTAACAGAGTCTCAAGATTATTTTGACAACAGATTACCTACACCAATAGAAAATGCACTTGTAACGGTTACTAACGGGTCTGTTATTCACCAATTTGAGGATGTTGGTGATGGTAAATATTCTTGGACACCTGGTATGAATCAAACTATAGGTGATGTAGGGAATACGATGGTACTAAATGTAGCAGTTGGAGAGAAATCTTATATAGCTCAAACTGAAATTGATCCTGTGCCAGAAATTGATTCTATAAAAATATTTTTTGAAGATCAAGTAATAGGAGTCGATGAGGAAGAGTTATTTGCCGAGTTGTATGCAAGAGATTTGCCAGGAGTGGGGAATACTTACTGGGTCAAAAGCTATAAAAATGATACATTATTAAATAGACCTTTAGAGCTGAATCTAATATATGATGCTACATTTGAGGCAGGAACAAATTTGGATGGAGTTACGTTTATCAGGCCTTTACGATTTGCTGTAAATGCATTAGATGATAATGGAATACCACAAAGTCTTAATTTAGGTGATAAAGTTAGATGTGAAATTTATTCTATTTCTTACGAAGCATTCCAATTTTTGCAAATTGTAAAGGAACAAGCAACTAACGGAGATAGTGGAATATTTGCTCGACCAATTGCAAATTCTAAAGGCAATATATACAATATATCTACTGAAGAAAGGGTGCTTGGAATTTTTAATGTTGCTGAGATGAGTGCTATGGAAAAAATTGTTGAATAACAATAACAATAAGATAATAAAGGATAAAAAAAAGAGGAACTATTTGATAAATAGCTCCTCTTTTTTTTTGGTTATATAATTTATAATTAATTATTTCATAACAATCTTCTTATATATAAAACCATCATCAGTTTTAATCTTTAAAAAATATAATCCTGTATTCATATCAACAGTAGTGATGTTTATTGTATTACTTCCTTGATGAAGTTGATTTGATTTTTGGAATATTACTTTACCTGTGATGTCAACTATATCTATATCGATAGAAACTGATTTTTCCAATTGTATGTTTACATTTAAGTATTGTCCTATTTGCGTAGGATTAGGATAAACAGTTACATTATTTAAGATTTTAGAATCCTCAGTTGCAACACTATTTTGACCAGTAGTAAAGAAGCTTGATTTCGATGTCGTTCCAGTAAAGCCATCATTGAAAGGTTGAACTTCCCAAAAATAGAATTTTTGTTCTGCTAATTCTGTTGCTAAGTATTCTGATCCTTCTACAATGATTTCATAATTTTCATCTGCGTTAGATATAGATACTAAATAGTGGCTAGCACCAACTGCATCTGACCAATCCAATAATACTTCGTCATATTGATCCAACATTTCTCCTTGCAATGGTACTAGTATTTCATGATTTGAAGTTATATGTGTTGTGTCAGGAATATAATCCTTTCTTAGATGACTACGACCATTACTATTAAAGTTGGCTTTGATTACGTCTTCTTGTCCTTGAGTAAATTGATAAGAATTACAACTAAGGAAATATCCCATAAAATTATCTTCCATTGGCTCAATCAAATCTCCATTGATATCTAATAGTGTTTTATTCCAGTCGCAAGCCTCTGCACCAAATCCAAAATTGTAATCTACTGGTGTATCGCAGATTCTATCTGCAGCCGTTGTGCAATTACTTCCATTCATTACTTCTACAGCTACGCCACTGCCTGGAGCATTGGTAAGATTCATTTGACCATTGAATGCGTTTACATTCCATCCATTAGTCCAATTATAGATATCAAAAACTCCTTCCCAACCAAAGAAAGTGTGAGGTAATGAGAAAAAATGCCCTAACTCGTGTGATAATGAAGATGTTGCATTTCTTACATCATTTATTCTTATAATGATGTAGTCACCTGAAGGGGAATAAAAGCCTAATGTTGTTCCGGCTCCACCTGGAGTGTCGGCATTTTCAGCTATAAATATATTAACAGCATCATCATCTTTATTACCAACAACAGTACTTTCAAAAGAACCTGCATTTAAGTAGATATTATTGTTGTTAAGGTAGCTGAAACTATATTCATCAATATATAAATAGATTCCCATTTTTTTATAATCTGTAATTAATACATCCATTTGATCTAAAATAAATTTAGCTTTCATCCTGCCTGTACCATCTGTTTTTGCTACATTATGAAATCTTATTGGGATATAAACAGGATCTACAGATCTAACATAATTAAAATCAAGGGCATTTTTATTGAAAGCCTCAACAAAGGAAATCATACTTTTTTGATCTTCATGGGTAACTCCGCATCTTTCGTGTTGTGCATTTGATGTAAATGCAAAAGCAATAAAAATCAGGGTTTGTAAAATTCTATTTATCATATTTGTATTTGTTTTAATTATAGTTAAAGGTAGTATATTCTACTTAAAAAAATTGTATTATTTAATGTGGATATCTCAAAGAAGACAGTTGTTGTCTATATTTAGTCTTCTTCAATGAATGTAGCTGTAAATTTTGGCTTAAAGCTTGAAGCTGTAGATATCCCCATATCTGCTGCCCAAGACTCGGGAATCGTTTCATATTTCAATAAGCATCCCTCAGTAATATATGGATATACTTGTTCATAATTTTCGTGTCTATTCATTATTATTCGTCTATTAATATGGTAGCGTGTGATCTCGTCAGGGTCTGAAATTCCGGCTGCACCCATTAATTCAACAAAAGATTTGACAGTTTCTTCATGAAAATTGGCTACTCTTTTCTTTTTTTCTTTGACAACGAGCCCTTTCATCAACGTTTTATTTTGTGTAGCAACTCCTACTGGACAAGTATTGAGATTGCATTCTAATGCTTGTATGCAACCTAATGATAACATCATCGCCCTTGCAGAATAACATGCATCAGCACCAATCGCAATCGTTCTAATCATATGAAAACCGGTCATTATCTTACCAGATGCAATAAGTGTAATTTCTTTTTTAATATTAAACCCTATAAGTGCATCATAGACTGTAGCTAATCCTTCTTTATAAGGCATACCTACACTGTTAGAAAATTCTAAAGGTGCAGCTCCTGTCCCTCCTTCTCCTCCATCTACTGCGATGAAGTCTGGGAGAATACCAGTCTTGATCATTGCTTTGCATATTGCAAGTACTTCAAATCGGTTACCAACACATAACTTAAATCCAATTGGTATTCCATCAGAAAGGTCTCTTAGTTGTTTTACAAATAATAGTAGTCCTTCTGGTGTATTAAATTCTTTGTGCGAAGGAGGTGACATTACATCACTTCCCATTTTTATTCCTCTTATTTCTGCAATTTCAGGAGTGACTTTAGACGCAGGTAATATTCCTCCATGTCCTGGTTTTGCGCCTTGGCTTAGTTTGATTTCTATCATTTTAACATTCGCACCGTTGATAGTTTTAAGAAATGCTTCTTCAGAAAAACCACCTTCATCACTTCTACATCCAAAATATCCAGTACCTATTTGATAGATTAAGTCACCACCATTTTTGATGTGGTGTGGACTGATTCCTCCTTCTCCTGTATTGTGTGCAAATCCTCCAATTTTAGCTCCACCATTCAAGGCCTGGATTGCATTGGCACTTAATGATCCATATGACATTGCTGATATATTCAATAATGACAGACTATAAGGTTTTTTGCAATCTGGTCCACCAACTAAAACTCTTTGGTCATGTTTTAATTGGTCATAATTTAGTGGGAGAATACTGTGATTCATCCATTCGTAACCTTCAGCATATACATTTGATTGGGTTCCAAATGGAGTAGTAGCATTTTCTTTTTTTGAACGTTGATATACTATAGATCTATGTATTCTTGGAATCGGTTTTCCATCGGTATCAGATTCTACAAAATATTGATACAATTTTGGTCGCATCCATTCAGCAATAAATCTTGATCGTCCTATCAAAGGAAAATTTCTTGTTATTGCATGCTTATTTTGTGTCATGTCATATATCCCAGTAATAATCAGAGGAGCAATGATGGCCAATATCCAATAGAATCCAGACCAAATATAATGCCCACCAAAAAATAAACCTAATACCAATAACAACGAAATTATACTAAAAAATGCCCTCATAAGTAAAATGTAATTTAAGCAACTGAAAAAATAAAATTCAAATAATAAACCTCAATATACAACTATGATATTTAATGATCTTAAAATTTTTGATTGAATTTTCTGAGTCATTAAAACTTTAAATTTGTTAGATTATATTTTACTATTGCTTAACAACATTTCTTATTATTTTACCACTTCCTGTGTACATTACAAGATAATACATTCCAGACTTAAAATGACTAACATTAAGTTCAAAATTGTTGTTATGATTTATTTTTTGATTCAAGCATTGTTTTCCATGCGAATCAATAATAACAACTCTATTAATATAAGCTTCAAAGGCATTGATTTGTAATTTGTCAAATACAGGATTAGGGAAAATTTGGACATCACTATCCAATATATCTGTGGTCTGTACTGCTCCATAAGAGAAATCTACAACTATTGGAAGATGATCTGCAGTATTGTCAGTATCATGTTTTTGAAGGTTGTAAAGTGATAATACATCTTGACTCATACTTGGTGTATATATCCCAAAAGCATTTTTGACATCGATTTTTGAATCTGTATAAAATATCCAATCTAACTTACCCGGCAAATAGCTGCTAAAACTATTAATCCATGTAAAATCAGTATTTGTGCCAGATGCAATTGCTTGTACTATTCCAAGATCAGAATTATCCCAATCTGGTTCTAAGTCAGGACCATAAGTATTGTTGTTAGCTATATTTCCTGTCTTTAGTGTGCTTGGTTGGTCATCATTTCCGACAAAATTCATATCACCTAAAATAATGATTGGTGCACCTTCTTGTACATTATAATTTGTATCTCCATTCTTTAGTTTTCGGATGTATGACATGATATTATCAACTTCATTTTGTCTTCCAGTGTCATTGTCACAACAATATAAATGACAATTGATAAGCACTACATCATTGCCATTGACATCAAGGTAGTATGCACTGTTGCCATCGATCGGCTCACTATACAATATTGGATATTTACTCAATGTAACAATATCATAACCAAGTTTTTTATGATACCAAGTTGTGGTAGGGAGAAACTCCGAGATTAAGTTTTTGGTCTCTTCACTACTGTGGTTTCTTACTTCTTGAAGCGCAATTATATCAGGATTTATAACTTTAAATAATCTTTTAAAAGCTTCTTTTTTGTTAGAATCAAATAATTGATCTAATTCGATATTATAAGATAAAACACGAAAGTCAGTATCTTCAGATTTGTTGAAGTTGTATGGTAATTCTTCAAACGTATCAGAAGATAAAACATGCTTAATTCCTGAAAGACCATTTGGTATTTCGTCTCCTCCAAATCCATTGTCTTCTATTCTAAATGATATTTCTGAATTAGCTTCAAAATTTATGCCTGATTCACTGACTATTCTACTAAATGACAATTCAAATTCTTCGCCTGTGACAGTGGGAGCTGCCCTTAAACCAATCGGGTTAAAGTTTACAAATTCATTATTTGAATTTTTAGTGATAATACCAAAACGTTCACCAAAAAAATATCTTAATTCAGCACCGATACCATTTATTTTGTAACCAGTATTAATATTATTATCATAGTCAATGTATATTGCTAACTCATTGTTTTCGGACAAGTCAATTTCTTTTCCTAAAGTAAATTTCAAATAAAAATTATTAGCGTCACTTGTAATCCATATTTTAGTAAGATCAATCCCGTTATTTTGCCCATCGCCAATGCCATCAATGAATATTGGCTCGATGGTATTCCAGTCATCAAAATTGCCATCTATTAAAATTTGTTGGCTATAACTAAGATTAATTGCAAATAGCGATATGATAAAAGTGTAAGATAAATTTTTTAGTGGATTCATAAAATCTCTTGTTTTTAAAGTACATAGATAAAAAACTATTTTTGAATATTATTCGATTTAGCTTTCTGAGTCAAAGTGCAATTTGTAATATTTGTTTCCATCGGCATCTTCTATTCTTTCTATTTTGGATTTGTCACCATGTACGTATACATGAAAATTTTTGTCCAATTTGATAACAGATCTAAATGATTTAGTCTTTTTCTTGACGGCATGTTCAGAAATTTCAAAACTGTCAGGTAATTTGATTTGTCTTTCTGCTTCAAAATTATCACTGAATTCTTGAAATGAGTCTTTCATTTTATCATTTTTAAAAACTTGGTCTTCAAAATCTGATCGATCAAATGTTTCTACATTTTTCAAGTATTCTTTTGAACGGTATAATACATCTCCCTCATCTATTTTATTAATATCATCATCGTTTTTCAATTTTTGATTGACAAACGATTTTGTCAATGAAATATATTGAGAAGTGGCATGATAATCATCTTTTCGAGATGTCACATGCAAAAAATCTTCACGCCAATATAAGGCATCTTTATGTCTGTTTGACTTATCTATAATGCATAGTTTATATCCATCATCTCGTTCTGTTTCAAAAACTATACAAGCTTTATCTAATTTTTCGATATTTACACCATTTTCAAAATCTATTGCGTAATTACCATCTGATCTATTGAGTTTTAAAAAAGTGTCTTTATTTTCAGATTTGAAAATTGCAACTGCATTTACCAATTCATCATCTACTAACACATCGTTAATGTAGGCTATTACTAAGTCCCCAGGTTTGATATTGGGATGTGTTGACCGTTCGTATAGATGTCGAGCAATTTTCACGGATTGTTCGAGTAATGATTTTGGATCATCAAATATATTTGAAACAAAATTAAAAACAGGATTCAACTCTAATTCATTAGAAGTATATGTAAAATGAGAAAAATCAGGTTCTTTGAAATTGTCAAAAAAATAGGACATTAATAAGTTGTTTAATCCATCTTCTTGTGGTTGTAATATGGTATTTGATAATTTTACACCTTCATCTTCTGACGCAACACCTATTTGATGAATACATAATCCTTTTAATTTTGCTTCTACTATGTTTATCATATTTCTCTACTGGTTTAGAGGCACAAGATAGTCGGTTGTTAGATACTCTCGTAATATTTGGTAAAAAGAATAGAATTCGATAAAAACCATTTTATATTTGTGCTGTTATTATTATTACATATGTAGCTTTTTAGAAAGCACTATTATTATTGATTAACTGTTTTTTTGAATAAAACCAAGAAATGAAGACAAAAATTGCGATGGTGGGGTATCATAATACACTTCCATTTTCTTATGGGTTAGCGCAATTTGAAAATCAATTTCAGACCATACTTGATGTTCCTTCTAAATGCATGGAATATTTTAATTCTGGTGAAGTTGATATCGCTTTAGTGCCCATTGCAAATTTAATCTTTAGAGATGATTTTGATATTATTACTGATTATTGTATTGGATGCAATGGTGCAGTAGGAACGGTATGTGTTTTTGCAAATCTACCTATCGAAAAAACCAATAAAATATATTTGGACAAAGATAGCAGAACCTCTCAGTTGTTAACTAAGTTGTTAGTAGCCCAATACTGGAAAATTGATGTTGAATATGAAGAAATTGATGTAAATACATTAAATGCAAAAAAACTCCCTGCTAATACAGCAGTATTGATGATAGGGGACAAAGTATTTGGCAAAAGTAATACTTTTAATTTTTCATATGACCTTGGAGAAGAATGGAATAATTTCACAGGATTGCCTTTTGTTTTTGCAGTATGGATAGCGAGAAAAAATCTTGATTCTAAAATAGCTGACTTGCTAAATGAGGTTTTAAAAATTGGAACGGAAAATATTAATGATGTTGTATCAGAATATAACAAAAAGATAAAAAATATTGATCTAAAAGAATATTTTAATCATTATATCGATTACAAATATGACGATGCTAAGAAAAGAGCATTTCAATTATACTGTAAGAATAATAAAGTAAATGTTTGAATGGATAAATATACAGAAGTAGCCTAAAACCTTGTTTGCTTTTTTTTGATTTAGAAGTATGATAAATTATAGCAGACAGTTGTTAATAATTAGATACTGCGATTCATTTTATTTGCGATTTGTAGCAACATAAAGCTAATAAATTTCTACTATTTAGAATAGGTGGTTATATTTGTATTTTTGATGAAAAGTGTAAAAAAATATGACTCCATATATACATAGAGATATTAGTTGGTTAG
Source organism: Saprospiraceae bacterium (assembly GCA_036479655.1). Taxonomy (GTDB): domain Bacteria; phylum Bacteroidota; class Bacteroidia; order Chitinophagales; family Saprospiraceae; genus CAJXUU01. The sequence goes on along the minus strand of JAZGFO010000133.1, from coordinate 6,294 downwards.
AATTTAACTACAGGGTACTACAAGAATCTAAAGATCCTTTGGTACCATTGTTTGAAAGGTTAAAGTTTTTAGCTATCTATTCTACCAATTTGGATGAGTTTTTTAAGGTTAGAGTAGCTAATCATAGAAGTTTGATGCGTGCAGGCAAAAAAACTCGTGAGGCAACATCTTTAGCTTTAAATTTTGAACCACAAGAAATATTAGAAAAAATATTAAAAATAGTCAATAAACAACAAGAAGAATTTAGTAAAATATATGAAGAGCAGATTGTACCTGAATTAGCAAATAAGCGGATCAATTTACTTCGACGTAAAAAATTAAATGATGAACAAGTTGAGTATATTGAATCTTACTTTAATGATAATTTGCTGCCGTTTGTTCAGCCAGTTTTATTGATAGAAGATAAGATTAAGCCCTTTCTTAATACAGGAGCGTTATATCTTGCTATATATTTAAAAGACAAGCAGGACAAACGCTCGCATTATGCGATAGTAAAAATTCCATCAGATCATTTGCCTAGATTTTTAGAACTCAATCCAAGAAAGGAAGGAGAGCATGATATTATTGTGATGGATGATATAGTACGACATAATGTTAGACATATTTTTCCAGGATTTGACATTTTAGACACTTTTTCAATCAAATTGACAAGAGATGCAGAATTGTACATTGATGACGAATATTCTGGTGATTTGATAAGTAAAATTAAAAAAAGTCTGAATAAACGTAATGTAGGATTAGCGTCAAGAATGGTATATGATAGAAATATGCCAAAAGAAATGTTGATCTTTCTATCAAAAGTTTTTGAACTTAGTAAATTTGATTTATTGCCAGAGGGAAGGTATCATAATAATGGAGACTTATTTAAGTTTCCAACATTCAATATGAATGAATTTAAAGATGCTGCACAACCATCTTTGATTTTTCCACCTTTAGAGCACGCCGAGTCTATATTTGATACGATAGCGGAGAAAGATCATTTTATTCATGTTCCCTATCAATCTTATCAATCAGTAATAAAGTTTTTTGAAGATGCTGCTAATGATCCTAATGTGTCTCATATCAAAATCATACAATATAGAGTTGCAAAAGTAAGTAAGATAATGGCAGCGCTTAAATTGGCTGTAAAAAATGGGAAGCAAGTATCTGCTTTTGTCGAAGTTAAGGCAAGATTTGATGAAGAAGCAAATCTACTATGGGGAGAACGATTAGAGAAAGCTGGCGTTACTGTTTACTATAGTTTTCCAGGAGTAAAAGTCCATAGTAAAATGGCAATAGTTAGACGAGTTGAAGGGAAAGATGCTAAACTATATTGCTACCTAAGTACAGGGAATTTTCATGAAGATACTGCTAAAATTTACTCTGATATTGGCATTTTTACGGCTAATACACATCTCACCAAAGAAGCAGCGCGAGTATTTACTTACTTAGAGACTAAAATAAAACCGACTAAATCTTTCAAGTATTTTGGTGTTGGTCAATTTAATCTAAAATCCCTTTTGATAAAAAAGATTAAAAATGAAATTCATTTTGCAGAACAGGGTAAAAGTGCCAAAATTATTCTTAAAATGAATAGTATCCAAGATGAAGAAATGATTAATCTCTTGTATAAAGCAAGTCAAAAAGGTGTAAAGATTAAAATTATAATTCGAGGTATTTGTTCGTTAGTACCTGGGGTCAAAGGCGTAAGTGAAAACATTGAAGCAATATCAATAGTAGATAGATATTTGGAACACGCAAGAGTTTTTTATTTTTACATTAATGGCAAGGAAGATACTTATCTTTCTTCAGCTGATTGGATGGTTAGAAATCTTCATAGAAGGGTAGAGACAATGTTTCCAATTTTAGATAAAAATATAAAAAAGGTTATTTTGGATTTGATTAAAATTCAATTGAATGATAATGTCAAAGCTCGTCATGTCCATTACAAACACAATAATGAATATAGGAAAGGGACTTCGGATCTTACAGTGAGGTCTCAAGTAGATACCTATTATTATATTAAGAGAATGACTGAAAACATAGCTAAAGAAGAAGCTGAAAAGTTAGAATTACTAAATGAAGAATAACATGTTAAATGCAATCTCCCCAATTGATGGTAGATACGCTAGTAAGACGCAACCACTAAGTGAATATTTTTCGGAATATGCACTTATTAAGTATAGAGTTAAAGTTGAGATAGAATATCTTAAGCACCTTATAGATTGGAACATAGGCCTAATGACTTCTTTTCCGTCTGATAAGATAGGTATGCTTGATGATATAATCAAAAATTTTACTGTGTCTGATGGTCAAAGGATAAAGGATATAGAGAAAGTAACTAATCATGATGTCAAAGCAGTGGAATACTTTATAAAAGAAGAATTTGATCGCATTGGCGGATTAGAATCTTACAAAGAATTTGTTCATTTTGGATTGACTTCTCAAGATATTAATAATACAGCGTTACCATTGATGATCAAAGATGCTCTTGATAATGTTATGTTACCAAAATTAGAGCGGATTAAGAATGCATTTGGAGGTATGGAAAAAGAGTATCGTGGAATTGCGATGTTAGCAAAAACTCATGGTCAACCTGCCTCTCCAACCACATTGGGTAAGGAATTTGGTGTTTTTGAAGAGCGGGTTTCGGATCAGTTGTTATTGATTAAATCATTGCCTATAAAGGCAAAGTTTGGAGGTGCTACGGGTAACCTTAATGCGCATAAAGTTAGTTTTCCAAATATTGATTGGATAGAATTTGCAAACAGTTTTGTTACTGAAAAACTGGGTCTGAAACGATCAAGATTCACTACTCAAATTGCACATTATGACCATTTAGGAGCTATATTTCATAATTTGGCAAGGATTAATACAATATTGATTGACTTTTGCCGTGACATTTGGACATATATAATGATGGAATACTTCAAGCAAAAAGTTGTTGCTAATGAGGTAGGTTCTTCAGCAATGCCACATAAAGTTAATCCTATAGATTTTGAAAATGCAGAAGGTAATCTTGGGTTAGCAAATACTACATTAGAACATATGGCAGCAAAACTACCAATAAGTAGATTGCAAAGAGACCTTACAGATAGTACAGTGATAAGAAACGTAGGTGTACCATTTGGGCATATACTTATTGCATGTCTTTCTATAGAAAAAGGAATTGGAAAGTTACTGCTTAATCAAGAAAAAATCAATGCTGATTTAGACGCTAATTGGGTCGTAGTAGCTGAGGCTATTCAAAATGTACTAAGAAGAGAGCGTTTTCCAAAACCTTATGAAGCACTTAAAGGACTAACGAGAGGAAAAGCTTTGATATCGGAAGCAGATATAAAGGAATTTATTAAAACATTAGAAGTTAGTGATGATATTAAATCTGAGCTTAATGCTATTAGCCCATTTAATTACGTCGGATATTATTGATCAAGTCTAAAAAACATATTGCCATTATAGGAGGAGGTCCTGCAGCATTAATTGCAGCAGCTTTTATCGATATGAATATGTATGATGTCACTATATTTGAAAAGAATAAAACTGTAGGACGTAAATTCTTAGTAGCTGGAAAAGGTGGATTTAATCTTACTCATTCTGAGTCTATTGCTTCAATGATATCAAGATATTATCCACGAGGATTCTTAGATGCTGCGTTGAATGATTTTTCTAATGAAAATCTTATTGAATGGTTAGCAAAAATAGGAATACCTACGTATGTTGGATCTAGTGGTAGAGTGTTTCCTGAAAAAGGAATTAGACCTATTGAAGTGTTAAACAAAATAACTATATATATAAAAGAAAAAGGTGTTAATATATCGACCAATCATTCTTGGATTGGAATAAATGATAATGGTGAATTGATGTTTAATAACGATGTAACTGTAAAATCAGATATGTGCATATTTGCTCTTGGAGGCAGTAGTTGGAAAGTAACAGGGTCTGATGGTAAGTATCTTGAGTGGTTTGAAAATCGAAGTGTCAAAACCATACCTTTCTCTGCATCTAATTGTCGATTTGTTGTAGATTGGAATCCAAAAATTCTACCGAAAATTGAAGGTCAACCTCTCAAAAATATTGCTGTGCGATGTGGTGGCACAGTAGTAAAAGGTGAAGCCTTAATAACCAAAAATGGCATCGAAGGCAATACAATTTATACGCTAAGTCGATTGATCCAAAATCAACTAAAGAAGAACGGAAAAGCTACTATTTTTATTGATCTCAAACCTACATTGACGAGTACAATTATCCATTCTAAATTATCATCTTCTGGTCATAAAAACACATCGGAAAAATTAAAAAACACCATAAATTTAAGTAAAGTTCAGCTCTGTATTGTCAAAGAATATGTCACTAAAGCAGATTATAACAATGATGAAATATTATCACAAAAACTAAAAGAAATAGAGCTTACAATCGTTGCACCAACTGATATTGATAATGCAATCTCAACGACAGGAGGAATCGCCTTAGAAGCTATAAATACTGATTTTGAATTAATAAATATGCACAATTGTTTTTGTATTGGTGAAATGTTAGATTGGGACGCACCTACGGGAGGGTATTTGTTGCAAGCTTGTATAAGTATGGGGGTGTTTGTGGCAAGGAAACTAAATAAGAAATAGGTTAAGTGATAAGAGCTGGGGGAAAAAATATCCTTCACATAAATCCCCCTTTTTTACCGAAAGTATTTTAGTTGTTTAATTCCAACTATTCCATAGCATTTGAGAGAATCCGTTAAAAAAATGCCCCCAAAATAAAACGACAATTACAAATATCATGAATAAGTTCGAAAACACCTTTATTGCCATTATCTTACTTTTTATTTCCTTTAATATTCTCATTTCATTTTCCCTAAAATATTTTTCATGAAGATAATATATAACCATAGCTATCCCAAAAGGAACTAATGCATGATAAGAAAGCATCATACTCTTAGTGCTTTTGGGAACCAAACCAGAGATGACTTATGCTTATGAATGAATGGTCTTGCAGAAAGCATGATTTATCTGACAAGAAGTCTGTAAAAAAGAGTGAACCATATCATCAGATATGGGAGGGTTGGCACAAGAATGGGAGGTTGAGCAGTAGCCCTAAGCCCTATTCTACGAACTACAATAACAATTAAAAGATTAAAAATGAGAGGTTATGTTAGTTTAGTCGAATACTACCAAAAGTAAGTATCATTATTGAACCGCCAAGAATGACCGAATGGTTTTCACTCAACGAATGAAAATGGATTGACTCGATGTCAATCCATAGAGAGGGAACCGAAACATCAGTTTAGGGTGGGCTGATTAAGTAAGCTTGGTGGTGTGAGAGTTGCACTGGCGATCTATTGACCGTCAGCCATCTACTCGATTGTGTCATCGTTCTTTATTATTTTCATTTAATCTTTAACCAATTTAAAAATGTACACATTAGTATTAGCTATTCGAATATTAACAAGATATATTCCCGAAGAAATATCAGACAGATTAAAACTAGTAATTCCTTCTTTCTCTTTTAAATCCAAGGATATTTCTTTAATTTTCCTCCCAAACAAATCATATAATTCTACCCTAATTTCATTTTTCAATTTTTGTAGACTATAAGCTATTTTTAATTCGTTATGAACTGGATTTGGATAAATGGTTAAATTGACAATTGTAAGATGTAAGTCCAATTCCACCAATCCATGATAAACCTTGACGTGAATTGTATTCACATGTAGTGTTCTCTATAACAACTACTGTCGGGTCATCATCTTCTTCTAAATTATAATATGCAACTTCAATTCCATCTAATCCGTGATGGTGGGAATAAATATCTCTTAGTAATATATTTTTACTACCCTCCGTGAATATCCCTATGGCTTCATTTTGTCTGCTTGTTAAGTCTCCCCAATAACCACCAACATTCATTGATTCTAAATTACCATCTAATTCTATGTTCTTTATGAGGACGTTCTCACTTTCAATAATGTGAAACATTACATATGCATCGGTATAATGAAACTCTCCTGTAAAACCTTATTATTATTAATAACGACAACAAATGGATTTGAATACTTTGAAAATTACCGTCAAGTAAGTGCATACTTTGGATTAGCGCCTCAACAATAGTTATGTTTTAATAATATATAGAGTTTGGGTTTTTTTATAAAAAGGTGTCACAAACCTTTGTAATATTATGATTGTTAGATGGTTAGCCTGTTTGTAATAAACTGATAAAACAAAGTTTTGCTATCGCAAAATCCGGTATAAGATACGACAAATCATACAAAAGTATACTTGTTGTTTAATTAACTTTTTTTTCAAAAAAGCTCTCATTAGAGGG
>JAZGFO010000132.1:0-4593 GCA_036479655.1 Saprospiraceae bacterium | reverse complement strand
GGATCTAAAGCATTGAAATTTGATATAGTAGCTTTTGCTGCTTTTGAAATATTTGTACTAAAACGGAAAGGAGCAAAAGCAAATTATAGTCATGATATTAATGGAAGAGCTAAGGATTACTTTAATAAATTAGATGATAATGAGATTGAACAGTTAACAGCTAATGTTATTGCTGGATTACCTGGAGGTACGACAGACGGTGTTAAATCACTAGACTCATTTAAAAACATTCTAAAAACTTATGAACATATCAATGCAGACCAACTAAGAACTAATTTGATATTTTTCCTGCAATCTATAATCCCTACAGCTGAAAAGGCTAGGGTGGTAATGTCTATTCATCCAGATGATCCTCCTTTCTCAATATTAGGATTGCCAAGAATTGTAAGTGCCGAAGAAGACGCAAAACATATAGTAGAATCAGTACCTAGTACATCAAATGGTTTATGTTTTTGTACGGGATCTTATGGCGTAAAGGAGGAAAACGATCTTGTAGGAATGGTGGAAAGATTAGGTCAACATATTAATTTTATTCACTTAAGAAGCACTTCAAGGGATACTTTAGGAAGCTTTTATGAAGCTAATCATTTAGAAGGAGATGTAGATATGTGCAATGTTATGGAATCATTGGTAAAACTTCAACAAACAAAACAACAATCTATACCAATGCGTCCAGATCATGGGCACCAAATGTTAGATGATTTGCATAAAAAAACAAATCCTGGTTATTCTGCTATTGGTCGGTTAAGGGGGTTGGCAGAGTTGAGAGGATTAGAAGTGGGGCTATTGTATGCTATGTAAAATATTAAAACAAGTTTTGAAAAATGAACCTAAATAGAACTTGCTGAAAAATGGAGTAACTTATACAGCATTTTATTCAGCTCTGCTCCTTGCTTTCAATTGTCTAAATTTATAAGTATATGAATCACAGTTTTCAAATTTGTTATCTGTAAAATTGAATCATGTAATTTACATTTTCAGCTAGCCCTAAATACTAATTTAAAGAAGTTCTAATTTTATTAGCTTCTTTATGCATGTATGTTTTGTTTTTAATGATTTTGTCCAACAGAGTTATTGCCTTGTTTTGTTCACTATTTTGCAAATATGCAAGTGTCAAATACCAATCTACAATGTCACTATATTTGTTAAATTTTATATTATTAGTCATCAAGTCAAACTCTGAAATTGCTAAAGAAGTATTGCCGTCAGCTAAAAGGGAAATAGCATAATAAATTTTTGTGTCTGCAGAGTCGAAATCTTTTAAAAGGCTTGCTGATTTTTTATAGTCCTTGCTGTTGTAATACTTCATTGCAGAGTCGATAATAGGTTGATTATCTGCTTGTTTTCCTCCTCTTTCTATATTGCTTATTGCATCTTGTAATGGCTCAAAATATTGAGCATAATACACTTTGTTCTGGTTTTTAGATTTTGTTGAGGTGGTCGATTTATTCCAAAAATATCCAATTATAAAAATAAAACCAATTGCCAGTAATGAGAATTTCAATAACCTATATTTATTATTTGTTGAGGACTTAATGTAATCTTCATTCAATAAATCATCAACCATACTATCTAAAGATGATTTTACAGATTCTATATTGCCATTATCAGTTTTAAAAGTATCTAAACCTAATTGTGCCTTTTTATTTAGTCCATTCATAGTCCTAATCCAATTTTTTTTCAAACATTAATTTTAAATTTCGCTTTCCGTTTTGTATTGCAGATTTTACTTCTTTAAAAGTCATGCCATAGTTATTGGCTATATCTTCATAAGATTGACTCTCTAAGTAAAAAGCTTTGACACAAACGTGCTGTTTTTCCTTTAATTGGGGTAAAAGTTCTAATATATTATCAATGGTTTCATCATTATATACCGGATCTGTATCAGATTCCATAAAATCGTCAGAAATTTCTGCTAGTTCTTCAAATTTTTTATCATCCCTTATCTTTTTAAGACAAATATTTCTACAAATACTTTGTACCCATCCTTTATAGTAAGTGATTTCTTTTGAATCTATGGATTTTAGCACTACTTCATAAGCTTCCATCACAGTATCTATTGCTGATTCTCTATTGTGAAGGTAATAATAAGCAAGCCCAAAAAGTTTGTCATTATACTTTTTGAATAATGGAGATAAGAGCCTTTTGTTACCCGATTTTTTATAAGCTAATATGATTGTTTCGTCAGTTGACATTTATTGGTTTAATGAATGTAGTTATCATAAAGATATAATTTTATTTGCACAACCAATATATAATTTGTGATTGTCTTATTTTTTTGATTTGTACCTACTTTTATAAAATACACTAAATTATAGTGTAATTCATGCTTACTTTCTATTAAGAAAAATTGAACCTCATATTTTTATATAAAATATCATATTTATTATTTCTTAATATGTTTATTTTAAATACCTTTGTAGCATAAATACGAAAAGTGAAACAATATTTAGACTTATTAGACCACATTTTAAAAAACGGTACTAAAAAAACAGACCGTACCGGTACAGGGACGGTCTCATGTTTTGGGCATCAGATGAGATTCGATTTAGCAAAGGGGTTTCCTATGTTAACTACAAAGAAGCTACATCTTAGGTCTATCATACACGAATTGTTATGGTTTTTGAAAGGTGATACAAATGTTAAGTACCTGCAAGATAATAATGTGAAAATATGGGATGGCTGGGCAGACGAAAATGGAGATTTGGGACCTGTGTATGGTAAGCAGTGGAGATCTTGGGCTACAGCTGATGGGCTTACAGTTGATCAAATTCAAAATGCTGTAGACTTGATAAAAAATAATCCTGATAGTAGAAGGATTATTGTAAATGCATGGAATGTTGGCGATCTTAAAGATATGGCTTTGACGCCGTGTCATTGTCTATTTCAATTTTATGTAGTTGATGGTAAGTTATCTTGTTTGTTGTATCAACGTTCGGCAGATACTTTTTTAGGAGTGCCTTTTAATATAGCTTCGTATGCATTATTGACAATTATGATGGCACAGGTTACAGGATTAGAAGTTGGAGAGTTTGTTCATTCGTTTGGTGACGTACATTTGTACAATGATCATCTGGATCAAGCTAATGAACAGTTGACGCGTGCACCAAGAAAATTACCAGTTATGAAAGTTAATAAAAAGGTGAAATCAATTTTTGATTTTGTCTTCGATGATTTTAGTTTAGAAGATTATTCACCTCATCCTCATATTAAAGCAAAAGTATCAATATGAAATATGACAGAAGTATTACAACACTACTATTTAGACATGTTCTAAATAAGAATATTGATGCTTTCATTTTTGGTTAAAATGAGGTTAAATTCTATTTTTGCAAAATATTTGACGATTGATAAAGGATACCGTTAAATTGGAGAAAATAAAAAGTTTGAAAAGTAAACATATGATGATATATAAGTATCTCAATATTAGTAAGTTATTGGTTTTAGGGCTGATTCTTACGTCATTTAGTCTTGCTGCAGAGGTAAGTCCTGATGCGGGGAAGAAATTATTTAAAGATTATTGCGGAACCTGTCATGCCAAAAACATGAAATCAGCAGGAACTGGTCCAGCATTGGCTGGAGCTCAAGAAAAATGGGACAATGATGCTGATTTGTACGCATGGATACGAAATTCACAAGCATCAATAGCAGCTGGTCAGCCAAGAGCAACCGAATTGTGGGCTCAGTACAAACCTACTATTATGACTTCATTTCCTAATCTGACTGATGATGAAATTGGGTCGATATTAGCATATGTTAATGGAGTAAGTGATGGGACTTATGGTGGTAAGAAAGTGGTGCCAGATAGTCAAGTATCTAATGCACCAGTTGAGAAAAAACCCAATTGGTGGCTATATGGTTCATTATTAGCTGGTTTAGCATTTTTATCATTGTTGTTAATGAAGATAATTTCAAACCTTAATATTGTTGATGCTGCTAAAAATGGAGAAATATTAGAACCGAAGTCACTTTATCAACAATTGTCGTCAAAAGGTATTATTGGTATTTTGATATTTGCGCTTGTGATATTTGCTGGATATACAACAGTTAATAACGCTGTCAACTTAGGAAGACAACAAGGATACGCACCAGAACAACCGATTAAGTTTTCTCATGAAACACATGCAGGTATTCATAAGATTGAATGTCAATATTGTCACGATGGTGCAAGAAGGTCTAAGCATTCTATTATTCCAGCAGCAAACACTTGCATGAATTGCCATAAAGCAATTACCAATGGTAGTACTTATGGGACAGCAGAATTAACTAAGATCTATGCTTCAGTAGGATTTAATCCTAATACTAATAAGTATATTGAGAATTATGAGAATATGGGCATTGATGATGCTAAAGAAATATATGGTAAGTGGATAGGAGATCAATACATTGTTGATAATGAATTAGCGGATTTAGATGAAGACGGCAAAGAAGTTGTTGTTGAACAATTGGATGGTATTGTTGCTTCATTAACCAATCCTTTAAAGAAAGATAAATTGTATGGACCTATAGAATGGGTGAGAATTCATAATTTGCCAGATCATGTGTATTTTAATCATGCTCAACACGTAACAGTAGGGGAAATAGAATGTCAGT
>JAZGFO010000131.1:0-3173 GCA_036479655.1 Saprospiraceae bacterium | reverse complement strand
ACACACCTTGCGCAGTAAGACCAACCCTAAAATTGCCTTCTCCAGACCATATTAGCTCCAAGCTCTATTAGCGGATGAGAATTTTTACAATTGGAAAAAAGAGATATTGTCTAAAAAACAAGGTAATCATTGTGTAGGAATCCGTTCCTTCTTTAATCGGACATCCATAATTAATAACTACTTTGTTAAAATCTAAAAGGAACAGTCAAGCCCAAGTTTAAGGTTACTCCTTGTAATTCCAGTCCTTCAAATGCATATATGATACCAACAATAAATGAGACTTTTTTTGAGGTTGCTATATTTAGAAAAGTAGTTGCTGTAAGGATATCTTCTTCAACAATGTAGAGATAATCAGTTGATAGAAATAATTTATTGGAAAGTTGATGATTGAGATTTCCAGATAATAGTAGTAAAGGGTAACCTTCACTATTTACATATGAAGGGCCAATTGTAAAATTGTTTTTTCTACTACCAATTGTAAATGGCATGGATGCGATAAACACACCACCTTCACTATTAAATACCCCTTGGGCAGAAAGACCAACCCTAAAAGTGCCTTGACCAAAACCATATTTGCCCCCAAGTTGCATTATTGGGAGTGAAGGAGCTCCCTTTACAAAAGGACTTAATGTTTCAATACCTACTGATATATCAAGATGGTCTGTAATACCAAAATTGAAATCGTGAGCAAATAAAAAATAATTTCTATAATAATGATTTCCCTCTCCAGCATTGTAAGCAGTAGGGACATAGTAAGGCTTTGTCGCAAAATTATCATATTTATTTAACACATTAGATTTAATATTAATTTTTTTAATATTGGACTTTGCTACAGATATTACTGTAGTAGTTTGTTTTAGTTTTAGATAGACAGAATCATTTGTAATATGATCTATTTCTCCAGAGTACTTTATTTTTTGATTTGTAGTGATAGTAGTTAGGTTACCTATAAAATCTTGAGAAAGACTATCAAATGAGATAAGAAAAGATGCAAATATTAATAAAAATTTCATTGACTATTTTTTTGTATTTAAAATTGGAATACTAATAATGCTATGTTTATACTATAATATTTAATGCAAATAACATAGGACTAAACAAAATACAATCATTTATTATCTTTACAACAATTTTGGTGTCAAAAACATAAAAATAATAATAAATGAAATTACTTCAAGATAAAAAAGTACTTATTACAGGCGGGTCTCGAGGAATCGGAGAAGCGTTAGTTAAAGCTATGGCTGCACAAGGAGCAGATGTTGCATTTACATATCATTCTTCTGAAGAAAGTGCTCTGCGAATTGTAAAAGAAGCGGGACAGACAGGGCAAAATATTCAAGCTTATAAATCTGATGCTTCAGACTATGCACAAGCAGAACAGCTAGTAAAAGATGTAATTGAAGAATTTGGACAGATAGACGTATTGGTGAATAATGCTGGAATCACTAAAGATACTTTGATGCTTAGAATGGGAGAAGATCAATGGGATGATGTGATGCGAATCAATTTAAAATCTGTATTTAATCTTACTAAACATGCATTGAGACCAATGCTAAAACAAAGATCCGGCTCGATCATCAATATGAGTAGTGTGGTAGGTGTATTTGGTAATGCAGGGCAAGCTAATTATGCGGCTTCAAAAGCTGGTATCATTGGTTTTAGTAAGTCTATGGCAAAGGAAGTGGGGAGTAGAGGTATCAGGTGTAATGCGGTAGCACCAGGATTTATTGAAACTGATATGACCCATGCATTATCCGAAGAACAACAAAAAGCATATATAGCAAACATTCCTCTCAAAAGATTGGGAACAGTGGATGATATTGCTAATCTTTGCGTATTTTTAGGGTCTGATATGAGTACATATATTACTGGTCAAGTAGTAAGTGTATGTGGGGGACTTAATACTTAAATAGAATCAGGATGAAAAAAATTACATTTTTACTTTTTAGTTTAATGATAGTATTTAGTGGAGAAGCTCAAAATGTAGAATATAGCATTGTGGGTGGAATTAATTATTCTGGTAAAGCAGTTGAGCAAAATGAAATAAAATATGATTCCTATTTAAAATCAAATTTTGTTCCGATTCAAGATTCTTTTCATTTGTTGACGTATTCAAAAGTAGTTACAGAACAAATTGAAACTTATAGACCTAAATTGGGTGCTGAGGTAGAATTAAGAGCAAGAATTGGTCTAGGTGAAGGTATTGATCTAAATACGGGCTTGGGTTTTAGTTTAGCAAAATTTAAAAGAAATACGGCTTTTGGTTCTATTACGAGATCTATCATTAGTGTCGATACCATAGCTGGGTCATATGAGCTATTTAATCCATTTGATAATGATTGTAATTATACAAATTCCTTTTCAAGTGTTATAATAGGTGATAGAGATCCATCAATTACTATACTTAGTTTAATGATTCCATTTGGAATTGCTATAGATGTCAACACAGACAAATATGTATTAAATGTTGGTGGTTTTTTGCAAACGCCAATATATACATCAATAAAACGATCTTTTGTGACTACTGAGATGGAGGAAGTAAATGGAGAAACAATGTGCACATATGTTGCAGGAGTAAGGAAAGACAATACTGGTAATGATTTTCAAAATTTGAATTTTGGTGCATATTTAAGTTTGGAGTATAGCGTGAATGATAATTCAAAGTTGGAACTTGGAGTAAGAAAATTAGTAACTAAAATTTTTAATTATGGCCAATCAACATTTTCAATAAGAGAGGATTCTTATAGTCCGCTATATTCTACATTAAGATATGTTTATCAATTTGGAAGGAGCTCAGCAAAAAAAGCAACAAATATAAATCGATAGAAATTAAAAAATGTCAAGAAGAAATAAACTAAAAAAATTTTCAGATTTATTGTCGTTTACAAATGTGTATGAAAACTACGACCCCACCAATCCTAGACTAATGAAAAACGAATCGGAAGAAATCGATTTGAAAGGGAAATGGAGAGAAAAACACTTTGGAAACAATAATCCTATAATATTAGAATTAGCTTGTGGGAGAGGAGAATATACATTGGCGCTTGGTGCGGAGAATCCAAACATCAATTATATAGGAGTAGATGTAAAAGGTGCTCGTATATGGCAAGGTGCGACTAATGCCATAGCAGCTGACATGAAAAATGTTGCTTTTTTAAGAACAAAAATTGAAC
>JAZGFO010000130.1:0-14981 GCA_036479655.1 Saprospiraceae bacterium | reverse complement strand
TCGGGCGCTACTACAACTAGTGCTGACATATCAAGTATGCCGACAAAATCAATAACTGCTATTGTCACATCCGCAGGATTGTCAACTGATGGTGTCAGTATGAGAAGTTCAAGAAAAAAAGCGACTGCATATTATAAAGATGGTGTCAGAATAGGTGACGTAGTTGAAGAAATCTCTGGAGAGCATACTGCTACTACCTACGAAGAATTACCAGAGTCTGGACAGTTGACTGCGGGGGAATGGAACGACTTGCATAATTGGAAAGATTGGATGGAATTATTGAAAAATGAAGATTATAGTATCATGACCAATCGGTTTGAGATATATCCAACTCAGCGTTATAGCGTCCTTGCAATAAATAATGACAACAATGTACTTGTCAATATGCCTGTAGAATTAATTGATAAAAACGGTACTACTATATGGAAATCATATACCGATAATGCTGGTAAAGCAGAGTTATGGCTCAATGCAATGGTCAAAGGGCAAACTGCTGATAAAATTAAAATATATGATGGTAAGAAGTGGAAAACAATCAATCGCATCAAGCCGATCAATGAAGGGACCAATACTATTATACTTGACAATGATTGTTACAGTCCCAATATGGTGGATATCGTATTTGCAGTAGATGCGACTAGTTCGATGAGTGACGAAATATTTTATCTCAAATCAGAATTATTGGACGTAATAGATCGAATCAAAGATACAAATGAAGATATTGATTTTCAAGTCGGATCTATCTTCTATAGAGACACAAAAGACGATTACTTGACTAAAGTATCTAAACTGTCAAATGAAATAGCAAAGACAATAGAATTTGTCGGAGAACAAAATGCTGGTGGTGGTGGAGATTTTCCAGAAGCAGTAGATGAAGCACTCAAAGAAACGTTAAAAATCAACTGGAGAAAAGATGCATTAAAAATAGCATTCTTAATACTTGATGCCCCGCCACATGAAGATGAGAAGACAATGGCACTAATCAGAAGTCAGATACAAGAAGCTGCAGCAAGAGGAATAAAACTTATACCAGTTACTGCTAGTGGGATTAATAGAGAGACAGAGTTTTTGATGAAATTTATGGCAATGCTTACCAATGGTACTTACGTATTTATCACTGATCATAGTGGGATAGGCAGTGGTCACTTAGCTCCAGTAGTAGAGGACTACGAAGTCGAAAAACTTAATGATTGTCTTGTAAGACTTATCAACCAGTATAGCAAATCTTATTCTTGTGATGTCGATCAATCTGTATCTGAGGTTAGCGTAGATGTGTTTCCTAATCCATGTACTCAATACATCAATGTAAAAACAGATAATACACCAAGTAAAATCAAAATACTAAGTGCAAATGGTATGACTGTAAAATCTATTTCTCCCAATGAAAACAATACGAGAATAGAATTAAATGACTTAATTAATGGTATTTATACTGTTATAGTTTATATCGACAATCAAATGGTTAGCAAACAGGTGATATTGTTGAAATAATGAAAGTAGTTAATAATTCATAAGCAAAAACTGATGGTAACAAGTTTTACTTCTCTTTTATTAATACAGTAGCTCCACAACTTATTACCTTAGGAGTAGTATTTGTACTATCAGTTTTAGTTTTTAATTGAATATCTGTAAAATATATCTTTAATTTCATATCATCATATTCTTCAATGATCGTCATGATTTTTTGGTCTATTTCACTATTGTTACCATACCTTGAAGTACCTGTATTGGTCTTCAATAAAGCATTAATCATTGGTGTCATATCAATATGATGAATAGTGTCATTTTCTTTAGTTATTATTATTTCAGACTGTGGATTATGCCTTAATCGGAAGTTATAATTTAATATTTTATTAAATGGCTCTACTGATTTAGTTGATCTGTTCACTTCATAAGAATCAAAGTATATATGTCCAACATAGTCATAACCCTTGACATATAAAGGTTCATTGTATTTTGCATTAAAATAAGCGTTATCCAATTTGCCACGCAATTTTGCAATATCAGTAACTTTCATATCTAAAGTATCAGAAAGCTTATTTACAATATTCCATTCATCTGTTTTAAAAACTTTAGTTGGATCAAAACCAAGAACATCACTTACATTTGGCAATAATTTACGCTCGTTTAAGTATTGAGAGATAGAATTAAATTGTAATTTTTCTTCATTAGTAACGTTAAAATCATTGGCTTTTATTTTGGAATACAATGATTTAAATTCACTAATTTGACTTTTATTAGAAACGGAAAAAGCGCCCCATATCCCAAAAGATGCAAACATCGAAAGGATAGCAACAGACATTGGAAAATATTTTAATTTTTTTCTTTTACTCACTAAAAGATATATAGTCATTCCTAAAATCCAACATGCTAATAATAAAACGAAATATCGATTTTCAGTGAATCCGTAGGCAGATATTCGTGTATAGATAGAAACAAATAGTAAGCCAATTAATGGTAATAATGCGATATAAAACCACGGATAAAATCCCTTAATGATTTTGCTATCTATGGTTTTTCTGATAGGATTGATTAAGATATGAATTACAAAACCTAAAATCGAAAGTGCAACTACAAGATATGAAACCCATCCTTTTGGAAGACTCCAATTGAATAATATTTTGGCACTATAAGCATATAAAATTATCAAATATAATAAAGTTAGCGGTACCAATATATATTTTACAAAGACGAGTAATGCATTTGGATAGTTGATAGTATTACGACTCTGTACCTGATTTTCTAAGTCCGAAACAAATATCCAAGTATTAATTATACCAAGACAGAAAATAAATAATTCAAAGTAGATTTTGTCGTGAATATCTATCTGAAATAAAAATTTTAATGCCATAATAGCAAGGATTAATCCTAAATATAATGCCATTGAAAACAACACACTTGTAGTAAATGCAACTACTATGTTTTTTAAATAATTCCAGTATGCTCTTTTGTCCCATGAAAAAATAAATGCACTAAAAAAAACAAATAAATGACCAGTTAAAAAGAACAAGACAAATCGATAAGGTATTTTTAAATTTTCAAAAGCAGATTGTTCTGTAGGCAAACTAAAATAATAGATAGTCAAAAATAACAAGGGTAATATAATCAACCAAGTCTTCTTTTGCCCTTTTTCTTCTTTAAAAAAATGAACCAACAATCTCGTACCGATCAACCAACTTACCCCTAATACAAAAGTCAATATCAATCTAATGTATTGTATCTCGTCCTTTTTTAAAAACTCTTGTTCTACAAACCATGTTGTAAAAACTGTGCCAGCAATTGCCCATAAAATTGTTATTGGGAATCGTAAAAATGAAGACTTAGCTTTAGTGAATATTTCATTAAATGATGATAGAAATTGCATAGATTTATGGTTTATCCGTGTTATAAATATAACAAATATGAAAGTGACTTTTTTTCAAAAATAGGGATAAATATTGGAAATAGATTTTTAAATATTGATTTTGATTCAAATTTATTCATTTCTTTATTTTCAAAAGGCTAGAAAAAGATGCAGAGTGTACCAATATGATAGCTAATAACCATAGTAATTTATAAAGAGCCTATTACTAAATTTAATATTGATTTGATTTTTATTTTATTTATTGTAATTTTCTTGTATTTAATATATTTATATTTACTTTTGCGCTTCCTATTTATAACTTGATATATATCAAGCAATAATTTGGGCCTATAGCTCAGTTGGTTAGAGCATCTGACTCATAATCAGAGGGTCTGGGGTTCAAATCCCTGTGGGCCCACCCAGTATAAAAAAAGGAGTTTCAGCACTTTGTTGTTGAAGCTCCTTTTTTTTATGGACACACCACTTTCAAAAAATATGCCGAATGAATCAATGAATGGTTAAAACCAAGCAATATAGCATTGAATATCTATCCGTCACCTTCCTTAAACTATATTAGGATCGATGAAGAACTTACTGAAATTTAAATATATTATTTGGATGGTTTACAAGTTGCTAACTTAAGCAGTTACTCTAAAAATGAAACTATTAATACGTCTTTTTTGACAGTAGGAAAATATATAATAGAGGCAAAGACTAAAGATAATAAGATAAAAACTTGACGTTTAAGATAATTGGATGTGCAATGAAAGTGCATTCGGTATCAAATAATTCAAAATTATTATCAAGCTCCATCTATTGAATACACAATTGCAAGTTGAAAAGTGTGAGATAATAATCTTTTACTATAATCATAATTATGGGGTATTTTTGTTTTATTAATATTATACGACACTACATAAGATGGTCGCATACTCAATGCTTTAGTTATTTTTAAACTAGGTGTTGATATACGTCCTAAGATATCAAAATGTATATTATTGTCCTTAAAATCTGAATTTTCAATTGGTGTTTTATTCCCAAACGTATCGTAAAATCCAGTGATACTAGTGCTTACATAATACCTGGACCTCGCTCCTAATTCAAACTGAAAATCCATATATTTGATTGATAAATGTTCTATGTACTTAATTAACTCAACTGCATATTTTTCTTCATTTGCCTCAAAACCTGAACAACCAATAATACCACATTGATGAGCTTTTACTTCAGTGTCATACTTTGAAAATTGAATTCCCATTTCTCCTAAACCGTCAGCATTTAGGGCAACACCGAAATACAATGAATTATGATTACTCCTATTATAGTAAAATCCTGTCATGGCAAATTCATTAGCATTTCCTAAAGAATTGGTATGAGTATATCCGCCTCCAAGAATGAATTTTTGCCCACTAACTTTTGTGGATATACTTATAATGAAAAATAAAAATAGCAGTTTTGACAACGTAGAAAGATGATTTTGGTCGTTATAATTGAGACTAAACATATTTTCAATAATTTGATTGTATTAATAACGGTTATCGTAGTAATATCGCTCCTTATAGAAAAACAAAGTAATAGTAATGCCAATGGCAAAAACCTTTTTTGAGGTTAAATATTATTATTCTATTATACTTGCTATCTTTATGACATATTATAATGGATAACTAAAGATATATTATGTATTAATTACACAGATATCATTTTTTTATAATCTAAGAATAAACAGAATAAATAAATAAGCAGATGAAAAGCAGTATCATTTTTTCCTTGTTTATCCTACTATCTACATCTTGTGGGAGTAAAAAAGTAATCGACCCTACCGAATCAGATGAACCACAGATCATCCTATCGCATGGCGGCGGATTTACAGGAGAAGTTAAGACTTTTTATCTTCTTGAGAATGGTCAGCTATTTAAAAGTGATGATATTGCGGGTACGATTTGTAGTCAAAAAGAATTAAAAACCAATTTCTCCAAACAGATATTTTCAAATTATAAAACATTAGGAATAAACAAGATGTCAAGAGACACTCCAGGTAATATGGTTTATTCTATCACAATGAAAGATAAAAACGGAGAACACAAAATCGAGTGGGGGAGAGGTCAAGAAGGGACTGAAATGCTGCAAGTATTCTATTCAAATGTTATGAATATGATAAGAATCAGCAATGAAGATAAAAAATAGTTAGAAAATAGAACTTGTAATAACAATTAACGTTAAAGACAATAGACGCTAATATAGAAAACAATCAAAGAATTAATAAAGTCAGAAACATAATAACAATATGAAATATACATTTACATTTTTCTTTACTTTTTTATTTATATGTGCTACAAACGCACAATTTAAAAGTCCGGCTTTTGGCAACAATCAAAAGGCAAAAGATAATACTATAATAGTACCTAATGGAAAATTAAATAAACCAAGTACTTTCACGACTCCATTTAATCCATCGAGCCTTCAATACATTGACAATACGGAAAATGGATTGGAAGTGATTAGTAGATCAGAAGATCAACTACCAATATTAATAACAGGGACACCAGCTTTCCAAATGAGAAGTATAGCCACAGTAGAAGATAAAGCATATAATTTTCTTGAAAATGCTAAAGGATTGATGAAAATCAACAATCCACAAGACGAATTTGAGTTATTAGACACCCAAATTGATGATATCGGTATGACGCATATCAAATTGCAGCAAATGTATAATGGCATACCTGTCTATGGAGCAGAAATTATCTATCATCAGACAGAAAAAACGCAATTTGTTAATGGAAGATATAAAGCAACACCAGCATCAATATCAACAATACCAAGTCTATCAATATTAGATTCAGAAATGAGAGTAACTTCTGATATAGGTGCTATTAAAGAAATAGAAAGTGATAAGTATGGTCTTTTTAATTTTGAAAAAATCAATACGGACTTAGTTGTTTATTATAACAATGATGTAGCTACATTAGCCTATCATACCACAATCTATAAAAACATTATCAATAGATGGGAATACTTTATAGATGCACAGACTGGAGCAGTATTGAGCAAGCATTCAAGTATTTGTAAATTTCATAATCATGATATTAAAACTGATACTAAGGATAGCAATACACATTCTTGCACACATAGTAATCATTCTGCATCTATATCAACAAGCCATATGCCTCCACCTGATGGCCCAGTAGTGTCAAATGCACAGGATTTATTTGGTAATAATATTAGTATAAATACATACCAAGTAGGTAGTAAATATTATTTGATTGATGCAGCAAAAAACATGTATGACCAAGCAAACTCTGATATGCCAGATGATCCTGTTGGAGCTGTATGGACAATTGATGCATTCAATACTTCACCTCAAAACAGCAATTTTGAATACGACCATGTTTCATCAAGTAATTCTAATTTTTCAGGAGAAAATACAGGTGTTTCGGCACAGTATAATGGTGGTCAAGCATACAAATATTTTGAAACGATACACAATAGACAATCAATTAATGGTGAAGGTGGAAATGTAATTGGATTAATAAATATTTCTGATGAGGATGGCTCTTCATTAGGAAATGCATTTTGGAATGGTGTAGCAATGTTTTATGGCAATGGTAGCAGTAAGTTTAAGCCATTAGCGAGAGGTTTGGATGTTGCAGGACATGAAATGTCACATGGTGTGATTCAGAGTACTGCCAATCTTGCTTACATGGGAGAATCAGGTGCCCTCAACGAATCATTTGCAGATATATTTGGTGCAATGATTGATCGTGATGATTGGTTAATAGGTGAAGATGTAGTGAAACCTTCTTTTCCTTCAGGAGCATTAAGGAGTATTATTGACCCACATAATGGTGCTTCTACTGGAGATTACGGTAACGGCTGGCAGCCAAGAATATACAGCGAACGATTTACTGGATCTCAAGATAATGGTGGAGTGCACATCAATAGTGGCATCACAAATTGGGCATTTTATAAGTTTGCAACTGCAAATGGTGTAGGTAAAAACAAAGCTGAAAAAGTATATTATAGAGCATTGACAAAATACCTTACCAAATCATCACAGTTTATCGATGCAAGAATAGCAGTAGTGCAAGCTTCTAAAGATCTATATGGTGATGCTGTTGCAGATGCTGCCAAATCTGCTTTTGATGCTGTCCAGATATTTGATGGTAACAGTACTACTAATCAAACGGATGTAGATGTAAATCCTGGAACGGACTTGATACTATTTACTACAAAAGATCAAAATAATCTATATGTAGCTGATGGCAATGGAACATTAATATTTGATCCTTTGACAGATCAAAAACCAAAAAGTGTTCCTAGTATTACGGATGATGGATCTGAGATATTATTTGTCAATGAAGCAGGTGATTTATATTACATTCGTATAGACTGGTCTAATACTACTATAGTAGAAGAAGGAGTAATCACATCTAATGATAAATATCGAAATGCTGTTTTTTCAAGAGATGGTTTAAGAATGGCAGCACTTAGAGATGTGCAAGATAATATGGTATTTGTATATGATTTTGAATCTAGTTCAGGAAATGATTATGAGCTATTTAACCCTACATTTACCGAAGGAGTTTCTACTGGAGATGTTATCTATGCTGATGCGATGGAATTTGATTATGCAGGAGAATATCTAATGTATGATGCTTTTAATAGATTACAAGGTCAACAAGGAAATATTGAATATTGGGATATTGGTTTTATTAAAGTATATGATAAAAACAATGCCACTTTTACTTTGGGTAATGATATCCAAAAACTATTCTCTCAATTGCCAGAAGGAATAAGTATAGGGAATCCTACTTTTTCAAAAAATAGTGAATATATTATAGCATTTGATTTTATTGAAGATGGAAAGTTTGAAGTGAAAGGAGCAAATATAGAAACTGGGGAGGTAAAAGATATTTTCCCCAATAATAGTAAACCTGGATATCCAAGTTTCTCAAATAATGATAATAAAATTATTTTTGATGCCAATGATAATAATGACTTTGGTGTCATAGCATCTACTCAATTAAAAGATAATAAGATAGAAGCTGTACCTAGTACTGCGGTTATTCAGTTGGGTTTTGAAAGTGTAGAAGTAAAATGGGGAGTATGGTTTGGAAATGGAGAAAGAGATATAACGGATGTTGATGATGTGTTATCAGACAATGTTTTTACGGTATTTCCCAATCCTGCACATCAACAGATCACTGTAAGACAAAATTTAAAAGACAATGAAAATGTATCTATTACTATCGTTGATTTAATGGGTAGAATGGTTTACAATAGAGCATACAAAAGTATGGATATCAGTACAGTGATTGATATATCTCCTTTGACAAGCGGACAGTATATATTGAATATAAAATCAAACGAAGGGACTGGAAGTCAGATATTTATTAAAGAATAGTATTACAAAAGATGATTTAATTTAATGATGAAAATATATATAATATTATGTTCTTTTGTACTGTTGGGTAGTAATTATACTCATGAATTACATGATTTTCACCTTAGCAAAACTAGTGTAAATTATAATTCTGAGACGTCTTCCTTAGATGTATCGATGCATTTGTTTTTGGACGATTTGGAATTAGGGTTAAAAGAAATGGGAGCAGAAAATCTCTATCTCTGTACAAATAAAGAGGATGAAATTGCAGAAACATTTTTAGTTGATTATATCAATACACATTTTACAATCAATAATGATGGTCAAGCAATAGAATTATTCTTTATAGGAAAAGAATTATCTGAAGACCTAGCTGCAGTCTGGTGCTATTTTGAAATAGAAAATATATCCCTTACTGGGGACTTAGAAATTACCAATGATCTATTAGTTACAATATTTGATGATCAGAAAAACATGGTAACAATTAAAAAAGATAAAAAGCGAATTTCAGATATTCTATTTGACAAGCAGAAAGTATTGAAAAAGATAAATATATAAAATGAATCTTTTCACCAAAGCACTTATTTTTCCTATAAAGCTCTATCAGTGGTTTATATCTCCATTATTAGGGGCAAGTTGTAGATATACACCTACTTGTAGCCATTATATGATATCAGCTATAGACGAGTGGGGATTAGTCAAAGGAACTTGGATAGGATTGAAACGAATAGCCAGATGTCATCCTTGGGCTGGTCACGGACATGATCCCGTACCAAAAAATAAAGCTAAAGAATAAAATTTTTGCTTAATTAAAACAAAGAATAAAAAAAATGCTGCTGGAAACAATCCAGCAGCATTTTTTTTTAATCTATTCTTTTGAATTATCCATTCATAGAAGCAATAAACTCTTTATTATTACGTGTCCCTATCATGTGTTTTCTTAAGAAGTTCATAGCTTCATCTGGCTTCATATCTGCAAGATGATTTCTTAACACAAATAATTTACTCAAAGTATCGTCATCAAGTAACAATTCTTCTCTTCTTGTCGATGATCGAGTAAGGTCAATAGCTGGATACATACGCTTATTGGCTAAAGATCTATCTAATTGTAATTCCATATTACCAGTACCTTTAAATTCTTCAAAGATTACTTCATCCATTTTAGAACCAGTATCTGTCAATGCAGTAGCCAATATTGTCAATGATCCACCATCTTCAATATTACGAGCAGCTCCAAAGAATTTTTTAGGTTTGTGCAATGCATTTGCTTCAACACCTCCTGATAATACTCTACCACTTGTAGGCGCTACAGTATTATAAGCTCTGGCCAATCTCGTAATACTATCTAATAAGATAACTACATCCTGTCCTGATTCTGTTAATCTTTTTGCTTTTTCAAGTATAATATTAGCAACTCTAACATGGTTTTCAGCAGTCTGATCAAATGTAGAAGCGATAACTTCAGCATTTACACTTCTTCTCATATCAGTTACCTCCTCAGGTCTTTCATCTATTAATAATACTATCAAATAACATTCTGGGTGATTAGTAGCTATAGCGTTTGCAATATCTTTAAGTAAAAATGTTTTACCAGTTTTTGGTTGTGCTACTATAAGTCCTCTTTGTCCTTTACCGATTGGAGTAAATAGATCGATCATTCTATTTCCATAATCTTTCCCATCATCTCTACTATTCAAGTTAAACTTTTCTTGAGGAAATAAAGGTGTCAAATAATCAAAAGGTACTCTTTCTCTTACTTTTGAAGGATCGTTCCCATTAATTTTTGATACTTTAAGAAGCGCAAAATATTTTTCTCCTTCTTTTGGAGGTCTCACTGCTCCTAATACTGTATCTCCTGTCTTAAGTCCAAATAATTTGATCTGTGACGGTGATACATATACATCATCAGGAGATGACAAATAATTATAATCTGAAGATCTTAAAAACCCATATCCATCAGCCATCATTTCTAAAATTCCCTCGCCTTCTACCACACCATCAAAATCAATATTGAATTTTGATTCTACAGGTTCTGGTTTATTGTTTTGGTGATCTCTCCTATTCTGGTTTTTGTGCTTAGGGTTTTGATTTCTATCTTTATTGTGTCTATCTTGCCTTTCTTTTCTATCATCATTCGGACCATTTGACTCTTGTCTTCTGTTATCGTCCTTAGACTGCTTTTCATTCTTAGGAGGATTCGTGTTTTGTTTGTTCCGAGGTTGCTTACTATGCTTTACGTTCTTATCTTCTGACCTTTCTTCTTTTTTAGAATTAGGATTCTGCTTTACATTCTTTGTTTCTTTCGGCTCAGCTTTAGGCTTTGGCTTTGTTTCAGCTTTAGGCTTTGGTTTTGGTTTTGCTGGCTGTTTTGCTTTAGGAGCATTGCTTTTCTTTGGATTTGCTTTCTCGTCTTTAGCAGGTATTACAACTCCAGTAGCTGGGTCTCCAGATAAAGCTTGATGATCAAGTATCTTATATATTAGATCTTGTTTGCTTAATCTTTTGTATCCTTTAAGGTTTAGTTTGTCAGCAATATCTTTAAGCTCTGGAACGAGCATATCGTTTAACTGTAGTATGTCCAACATGTGGTTGTGAAATTTGAATTAAAAATTTTGTGAAAAATTACCAATTGATAAGTGTGTGTTTTTATTCAACAATTGAAAATTATAATTGAAGGAATCTTCGTATCAGGTATGTTACTAAGATTTGAATTGTGGTGCAAAAATACATTTATATTTTGAATATCAAAATTCTATTTTACACTCTTCTTAATTTTATGCAATTAATATGCCAAATTGTGATGATTTGAAGCTAAATTTCAGCTATTTTGTAGCAAATGATGCTAAAAAAAATAGTATTGTTGAGAAAGCAAGAAAAAAAAATATAATAAGCTACGCACACTCAACTTGACATGAAATATAATATATAACTTTTTAAAAATAAAAAAACCTCTAATATTGTAAATGAATTAAATCCATGCAGTTTAATTCTCATACTAGAGTAGAGAATATATCTTACTGAATCATATTACATATGAAAATTAATTTTTACTAATATTACTTGTAGTCCTATTTTTTCTTCTTGTAGTCCCACAAATTATGTGGCACAGACCCAAATCATAAAAGATGAAATATTGCAAAAGGAATGAAATATTAATGACTTAAACTAAATTGGAAATTTGGCTAATGAGATTTATTATATTGTGTTGTTTGTCATGATACATAGGTGAGTCAGAAAAAAATACTTAGCTAAAATAAAATATTTTCTTAGTTTTACTAATCTTTGAATGAACAGTCAACCAACATAATTAAAAACAATGAAAAAGGCAGGGTTTATTATTTTTACTTTAATATCAATAGTAAGTTATGTTTATTCTGGGCTTCTACTGGGGATGCATTTTTCAGATAACGATCCTGGTATGGTTTTGATATTGTTAGTTCCCCTGTTAATTGGTGGTTTAGTGTCAGGGTTAGCTGCTTATTTAATAAAGAAGTTATTAAAATTAGAATTAAATCAATTTTCAAAATGGCTTCATTTTATTAGCTTAGCTTTAATGGTATTTGGTAGTATAGCATTGATATACACAATTAATAGTTAGTAACTTAAGGTGACTACTCTGTAGTCAAGAGAAGAGGTTGTGGATGAATCAGCAGGAAGGTGATATTTTTGTGAGTAATATTGGACTAAAAAATATCCAATCTCTCATTACTTGCCATTAAGTGCATATCGACATCTTCTAAGTCGTCAGAAAAAGTAAATAAATTTTCTTTGTTCTCCATTAAAGCATCAATTGCTTTTATTGAAGCTTTCAGTCTTTTGTTTTTATTTCCTTTGAGAATAATATAATTACACTTATGATCCACTAAAGCCTGTTCAAATGCCTTAAACATTTCTAATCTCTGATCAGGTTTATCTCTAAGGTCATCAGCTTCCCAAGGCGTATCAATGTATGTCAAAAGATATAGATCATACTTATTTTTCTTGGCAGCATGATCCAGCTTAGGGTCAACAAACCCTCCATAATACTCTTGAGAATAAATCTTAGTTTCTAATAGATCGGTATCGCAAATTAATAATTTATCTGCTTTTTGAGCTAATTTATTTTCCAACTTCATTTGTCCAATCGCAATTGGCATTATGTCAGAATTCTCACAAGTTTTTCTATAATTATTCCATTTATCTTGAAGATAATTTCTTGCATACTCTGGTGCCCATACCGTGTTGTAATGCCGAGCTAATTGATTAGAGAGTGTAGTTTTTCCAGTAGATTCAGGACCAAATAGCACAATTTTTATAATATTGTGTTCTTCTTGTTTCGGTATAATTAACTTATCAGATGTTTTTTTCATTAGTAGGAAGTTGTATTTTCAAAATTGCCAATGTCTTCATTCTAAAATCATGAATTCATCAAATTAACATAATCCCTCGTTAGATTTTTTCGCTCATACTTTTCATATAGTTTACTTACTTCTTTTCTATTTTTCCTATTGTTATTCTTCCAATGATTATATTCTACAAGAATTCTTTGCTTTATGCCTTCAATATTATCATAATCATACATAGGTCCTCTTTCACAATTATTAAGCACATCTGCTGCATTTCCATCCAATGGTCCAACTGAGAGTATTGGGGTATGAGAAGCCATATACTCAAATATTTTTCCCGTAATAATCATTTTATTATTTTCACTTTGTGGTATTGGAAGATATACCAAGCTTGCCTGTTTCATCAGTTGAACAGCGACTTCATGCTTCACAAAACCAGAATATTGTACGTTTTTTTGCAATTTATATTCTGAGATAGATGTTTTTACTTCTTGATTAACTGGTCCTGTAAATTCTAATTTCATATTTGCAGCAAAAGATAAATTATCTTCACACAATTGAGATATAGCATTCCATACAGATTTGATATTCTGATTAACTTTATAGTTTCCAGTATAAGCTATTACGAAAAACTCAGATTGAGGATCAATTATTCCTTTTAAATCTGCCCCATCATAACCATTGGGAATAATAGTAATCATCTGTGATCGATCTTCAAACTCTGTTTTCATTCCTTCACTGACAACGACCACTTTATCAGCAAATTGTAGTACTTCGTTCTCTAGTTTTTGATTTAATGCAGCAGATCGCTTATTCCTACTAAGATATTTTTCGTAATATATATTTACCCACGGATCCCTCAAATCTGCTATCCAATTAATATTTTTAATTCTACTTTTTAAAAATAATCCGATAAGATGTGTACTGTGTGGTGGACCAGTAGTAATTATCGTATTGATATCATGCTTAGCTATTATTTGTAGTGCTTTTTTCTTTGCAGATCTATTCCAACCAACTCTAGCGTCAGGGACAAAATAATTGGATCTTATATAATTTGCTAACTTTTTGAAAGTAGAATCAGGATTTTTGATGTTTCCCATCCCAATTTCTACCCCCTTTCCTTTTTTGCCTCTTAACGCATTATAGATTCTAAAAGGCTCTATAGTTGTTGTTCGATACACTTGGACACCTTGCGGTACATCATTCAGCAATGATTCATCAGAAGAAGAATAGCTGCCATTTTGTACCGTAAGGATAATAGGAACTATGTCAAAATAAGAAAAATACTTTACAAATTTCAAAAACCGTTGTACTCCAGGACCAGATGCTGGAGGCCAATAGTAGGTAATAATGAGTATTTTTTTCATTTATAATTTGGTATTCCAGCTTCTTGATCACATAGTTTCTTCAGAAATATCTATAGAAAATTGATTGCCAAATCTATATTATTCTTTTATTTCGATACTGATTATTGTATCACCCATTTGCATACTATCAACTACTGCTTGGTCTTTTTCACCTTTAACTTTACCAAATACTGTGTGTTTTCCATCCAACCATGCAGTTTCGATATGAGTAATAAAAAACTGACTTCCATTAGTTCCTGGTCCGGCATTAGCCATCGATAATATTCCTGGTCCAGAATGACTTAATGAAGCGTCGATTTCATCATTAAAATTATATCCCGGACTACCTGTACCAGTACCAAGAGGACATCCACCCTGTATCATGAAATCTGGTATAATTCTATGAAAAGTAAGCCCATCATAATAACCAGCTTTTGCTAGGCCAATAAAATTAGCAACAGTTTTAGGCGTTTTTGTAGCAAACATATCAAGGTTTATATCACCTTTACTTGTTTTTATTGTCAATTCGATATCTTTATCAAAAGATGCGTTTTGTATTAATAACATCATTTCTGATGGATCGATCT
>JAZGFO010000129.1:0-5101 GCA_036479655.1 Saprospiraceae bacterium | reverse complement strand
CCTAAGTCATAATGTGCAATAAGGTTTAACACTCTTGCAAAACATTGAATATCGACTTTAAGTCTTGGCTGGAATGAGTTTTCAACTTTATTCAAATAAGAAATCGTAGTACTCAAATCACCAATTCCAAAATAAAAACAAGCAATTTTATAATTAAAAACCATAATTCGGCTCACATCCCACGGATAAGTCTGTTTGGCAATAGTCATTTCCAAGTTTTCAATAAATGAATATCCGCTTTGATAATTGGCTCCTATAAATATATGATTCAAACCGTGTATATACTTAAAAAGTGATAGTTGTGCTTTTTCATTTACCGATAAGTTTTTTGATTTATCAATACTTATTTCATTCAGTTTAATGTAAACATCATTAAACATTTCTTGTTTTTGTGCCATAAACAATGCAGTAAGTACATTATTTAACCCTTTAATATAGTGAATTGTGGCTGGACGCATCATCATTGGATATTCCTCAAATAGAAGTATCCATTTTATTGAATATTTATAATATGAGACAAAATTTTGTGCCATATAATAAAACCAAACAAAGGATTGATAAAGATTAAGTTTTTCATAAAAACCTAAATCATTAATATCATAAATAGGGAGAAGGCTATGAAAATATTGATGTAATTGCTTATATTCTTCTTCATTTTTGACATAACCGTTCTCTAAATATCTGGCGTATAACAATAAAGCAAGATTCGATAATTCATTAGCAACAGACAATTGGTTTACAATATTGTCAGAAGTAGTAGCCAATTTGTATGCTCTGGGAGACATACTCTTAGTAACATGTTGAGATTCTATAAGCTTTTCAAAATTTATTGCCATGAATCCCAATGGTTTCATATGATATTCTTCAGCCATTTTGATTACAACATCCAACATATCTAAACTTGCTCTATAAAGTCCCATTGTATAGAGAACTTTTGCGAAATTAAATTTTTCACGAGCTTTTAATTCTATGTATTCCTCCTTATGTACATCAATAAGAGATCTTAAAATCTGCTTACTTAACATTGCTTTCACATTAGACAATTGGCTCTTTTTGATAGATGGAATAGACTTTAATATTAATGCTACATCATAGTTTTTTGATTTTTCAATAAAATCAAACAATTGAACGTACAACTTGTCTTTACTACCCGTTTTTTGAGCTAATAACTTAAAATTTCTCTTCTCACTCTTTGACATCTTTGTTATCAAAGTGACGACATCTGCAATTTTTAACATTGAACACTGTAATATTTACACCTATTATCTACTGATAATCAGACATTTAAAATAAATAATTAAACTTGAATAATGTAAAGGTATAAAAACATTAATTAGATTAATAATCATTTCTATAATATATTTGAATTCTAACATAACAGATAAAACTATGGCAACTGATAAAATTCAAATATTTGACACTACACTGAGAGATGGAGAGCAAGTACCTGGTTGCAAATTAAATCAAGAGCAAAAAATTGTAATTGCAAGACAATTAGATGATTTGGGTGTTGATATTATTGAAGCGGGATTTCCTATTTCGAGTCCTGGAGATTTTGCTGCCGTGGATGCGATTTCAAAAATAGTAAATAACGCTATCGTTTGTGGATTATCAAGAGCGGTAAAAAAAGATATAAAAACAGCAGCTGAGTCATTAAAGTATGCAAAAAGACCTAGAATACATACTGGAATAGGCACTTCCGATATGCATATCAAGTACAAATTTAATTCGACACGAGAAAAAATTATTGAAAGAGCAGTAAGCGCCGTAAAATATGCAAAAACATTTGTTGATGATGTAGAGTTTTATGCAGAGGATGCAGGAAGAACTGAAAATGAATATTTAGCAAAAATATGTAGTGCCGCCGTAAAATCTGGCGCAACGGTCCTTAACATTCCTGACACCACAGGGTATTGTTTGCCTTCAGAATACGGTGAAAAAATTAGCTATTTACTTGAAAATGTTGAAAACATCCACCTTGCTACCCTATCTACGCACTGTCACAATGACCTTGGCTTAGCAACTGCAAATGCGATTTCTGGCATTCATGGTGGAGCGCGTCAAATAGAATGTACAATTAATGGTTTAGGAGAAAGAGCTGGAAACACTGCTTTAGAAGAGGTTGTAATGATAATCAATCATCGTCTAAAGGATAAATTCCACACCAACATTCAAACTAAAATGTTGACCAAAATGAGTCAAGCAGTTTCTGATATGATGAGTATGCCCGTACAACCCAACAAAGCTATTGTCGGCGAAAATGCCTTTGCTCATAGTTCTGGAATACATCAAGACGGTGTCATTAAAAACAGAGCAAATTATGAAATCATAGACCCAAGATTAGTAGGCGTTGACAAATCTACTATTGTATTGACAGCACGAAGTGGCCGAGCAGCTCTCGCCTATCGTGCCAAAGAAGTAGGCTATAATCTTTTTAAAAATGAATTGGACGTGGCATATTTAAAATTTATCAAGATTGCCGATTCTCAAAAAGAAGTTACAAATATTGACTTGCAAAAAATGCTGTCCCAACTTTTTACTATCACAGTCTAAACCAATAAAACGAGAAAATATAAATGACTTTATTTGATAAAATTTGGGATGCACATGTTGTTTCTAATATTAAAGGTAATCGGCAAGTAATCTATATAGATCAACATTACATACATGAAGTGACAAGTCCCCAAGCCTTTAAAGGAATAGAAAATAGAAATATATCATTATTCCGAAAGAATAAAATACTTGCAACCGCAGATCATAATGTACCTACAAAAGACCAACACCTACCTATAAAAGATCCATTGTCAAAAAAACAAGTAAATACATTAATGGAAAACTGCATCAAACATGATGTAAAGTGTTATGGTTTAGGGCATAAAAACCAAGGAATAGTGCATGTAATAGGTCCAGAACAAGGAATCACAAAACCAGGAATGACAATTGTCTGTGGTGATAGTCACACTAGTACTCACGGGGCATTTGGTGCGATTGCATTTGGTATAGGTACTACACAAGTAGAACAAGTAATGGCGAGTCAATGTCTTATTCTTGAAAAGCCTAAAACAATGAGAATATCTGTCAATGGGCAATTGCAAAAAGGGATTTCTGCAAAAGATGTTATACTATACATCATTGCAAAACTCACTACATTTGGTGGAACTGGACACTTTATAGAATTTGCAGGTGATACGATTACCAATCTATCTATGGAAGGTAGAATGACTGTATGTAATATGAGTATCGAAATGGGTGCTCGAGGCGGCATGGTCGCTCCTGATCACAAAACATATGAATATATCCATGGTAAAGAACATGCACCCAAAGGAGAAAACTATGAAAAAGCAAAACTATTTTGGAGTAAATTAAAAACAGACTCTAATGCAAAATATGATAAAGATTATCAATTTGATGCTACTGATATTAGCCCAATGCTTACCTATGGTACTAATCCAGGGATGGGCATTAAAATAGAAGAAAACATTCCAACCTCTTCTAATCAAAAGGCACTCCAATACATGGGTCTAAAAGGCGGAGAATCACTATTGGGAAAAAAAATAAATCATGTTTTTATTGGTAGTTGTACCAACTCACGTATAGAAGACTTACGTATAGTTGCTGAATACATTAAAGGGAAAAAGAAGGCAGATAATGTAACAGCTATGATTGTTCCTGGATCAAAAAAAGTAGAACGACAAGCAATAGAAGAAGGTTTAGACAAGGTGTTTTTTAATGCGGGTTTTGAATTAAGAGAACCCGGTTGTTCTGCATGTCTTGGTATGAATGAAGATAAAATACCAGCTGGCGAATATTGTATATCAACTTCGAATAGAAACTTTGAAGGAAGGCAAGGACCAGGAGCAAGGACAATACTCGCAAGTCCACTAACGGCAGCGGCAGTAGCTGTTGCAGGAAAAATTGTAGATTTCAGAAAAAACACAAACTAATGGAAAAATTAATAACAATGGTGTCTTCAGCTGTACCAATGCCCATTGAAAACATAGATACTGATCAGATAATACCTGCAAGATTTCTCAAAGCCACTACAAGAGAAGGGTTTGGTGACAATTTGTTTATTGATTGGAGATACAATAAAGATAGGACTCCTACTAAAGAATTTATCCTTAACAATCCAATATATTCTGGAAGTATATTAGTTACAGGCAAAAACTTTGGTTGTGGATCTAGTAGAGAACATGCAGCTTGGGCTTTATTTGATTATGGTTTTAGGGTAATTATAACTAGTTTTTTTGCTGATATTTTTAAAGGCAATTGTCTAAATAACGGAATCTTACCAATCACCGTTACTGAAGAAGAATTAGATATAATTTTTAAAGAAATAGAAAAAGATCCTAACCATAAATTTAATGTGGATGTTAGAAATCAGGAATTAATAATAAATTCTAAATTAGCAATAAATTTTGAACTTGACGAATACAAAAAAGACTGTCTGCTTAATGGGTATGATGATATAGACTACCTACTTAGTATAATCGACAAAATAGAAGTTTTTGAATCCCAACAAACAATATATTAAACTACAAATCAAATGATTAAATCATTAAAAAACATCACACTTCTCAAAGGTGATGGCATCGGACCTGAAATAGTCAACCAAGCTATAAAAGTACTCTATGCTATCGGTGAAAAATATAATCACGAATTTATATTTGATGAACAATTAATGGGAGCTATTGCCATTGACCAGACAGATAATCCATTGCCTCAAAAAACTTTGAAATCATGCAAAAAGGCAGATGCTATTCTATTAGGAGCTATTGGTCATCCTAAATATGACAATGATCCTAACGCAAGAATTCGTCCAGAACAAGGTCTGCTGAAAATCAGAAAAGAATTGGGATTATTTGCTAATGTAAGACCGATAAAAATATTTAAATCTTTACATCATTTATCCGTATTAAAACCTGAAGTATTACAAGGGGTTGATATGGTTATCTTTAGAGAATTGACTGGTGGTATATATTTTGGAGAAAAAACAAAGGATAAAAACAGTGCTTCAGATTTGTGTTTTTATCATCGATTTGAAATAGAAAGAATCGCTAAATTAGCTTTTATCGCTGCCCAAAGAAGATCTAAAAAACTG
>JAZGFO010000128.1:0-24576 GCA_036479655.1 Saprospiraceae bacterium | reverse complement strand
GGGCGTTCATCTTTTTGCCTTGATGCAAAAAACGAACCAAAAAAAATCAAGTCTTGTATGAGCTCTTAACGCTGCTATACTAAAAGCTAAACAGAAAAAACTCGCATTTAATATCGTGACTTTGTTGGCATTGTTGTTACTCATATAGTGTATTACAAATTATTCATGAGTTGTTTGCTCACACACTTTTCTGTTCTTTACGCTTTTGCCTCCCTAACGCTAAGCTCATAAATGACGGTCTGGTAGAATTAACAGTAGTTTTTTTTACAGCACTATTCCCAAATGTCATTTTGAATTCATTCGAAACCGAAACAACGCATTCGCTTTTTGCGAATACCTTATAATATCATCCCAACTAAGGTAATCCACTTAATATCAGATCTAACCTCACATCTAAGTCCACACTTTAGTCAAAATCTAAAAGCGGGCAGCCCGTGCGAAAACGAGGGTGCGGGAGCAGCATTGCAGCATAGCAATTTTTCGGACTAGATTTTTTTTGTTTTCGTTTTTTTTATCAATGAAAAAAAATGAAATCCCGTCTGGAAAGACAGCATCTAAGAAACATCTAATAAAGTCCGTCTGACAAGACAAAAAAAACCACCTCCTCATCAATGAAAAAAAAATGAAATCCTGTCTGACAAGACGAAGACAAATACAAATAATCTATTTTATATTATACTTTTTCATAAGTTTTAAAGGTGTAGTCATATTCATTTTTATCATCTGCTTTCTGAGGTTCTTCTGATAATAATTTCCATTTTGAGTAGTCAATTTCAGGAAAAAAAATATCGCCATCAGCACATACATCTACTTCTGTAATATACAATTTATCCCATAGGTTTTGGGTTTGGTTGTAGATTGTACCTCCTCCGATAATCATTACTTCTGATTCGACGTTATTATATGCTATCTCTAAGGCTTCATCGATACTATGTGCAACTAAACAGTTAGAAACTATATAAAAAGGGTCTCTAGTAATAATTACATTAGTCCGTTTAGGTAATGGTCTTCCAATTGATTCGTAGCAATTTCTACCCATTAAAATATGGTGATTAAGTGTTATTTTTTTAAAATATTGAAGATCTGCAGGTAAGTACCAAGGGATGTCATTATCCTTTCCAATAACATTATTATGGGCGACTGCTACTACACAAGAAATATTCATATAATGGGGTTTTTAATAAAATAAGATCAGATTGTCCAATTAATCTTCTAATGGCTTTGTTTCAATTCCTAATTGATTAAGCAAAAAAGTGGCGTTGAAGTTTCTACAAATACCTTTTTTTATTTTATAATCAAATACCAAATTGCCATCTTTATAATCAATATCAAAATAATAGTTGGCAATATTTTTTTCTAACTCTCCTATTTCTGCTAATTTGATGTCATGGGTAGCAATCATTGCATAAGTGGATGATCGCAATAGTTTTTTTGTCAATCCTATTGACCCAGATAATTTGTCCCTTGAATTAGTGCCTCGCAGCATCTCATCAATTAGTATAAATGTATCAGATTCATTTTTTAAAATATCAAGAATAAGCTCAATTCTATTTAGTTCTGCTTTAAATGTTGACACATTTTCTTCCAATGCATCCTTTATTCTCATATATGTTACAATCTTTACCAACGGTATTTCCATAGTTTGCGCAGAAACTTTGGTTCCTGTAAAACCTAATATCATATTAATTCCTAAGGTTCTTAAGAATGTACTTTTACCTGACATATTAGACCCTGTAATAATCGTAATGTGGTCCTCAGTACTTAATATATAGTCGTTGTCTACATTTTGCAATCGTGGAATCAAAGGATGTGAAATACCTTTAGTTGCAATCTGCATGTATTGATCACCAATACTTGGATAGGTGCTTTCTGGGTGATTGTATGCCCATGTACTAAGAGATGAAATCGTCTCCATAAAACCAATATGGTAAAAGATAGATTCCATTTTATCTTTATTTTTAATTTTCCATTTTTCAAGTTTATTGACAACTGACAAATCCCAAAGCACTACCCCATTTGCTACTATTGCTACCAAGAGATTGAGGCGGTAATCTAATTGATCAACTATCTTATTTAGCTCTTTAAGAGTCTGGATTGGAATATCTGTATTGGTGTTTTTGAATGTTGCATATGCATTTTGCAATAATTCAGCATTCCATTTTTTATCAAATACAGTTTTTATTGCAGATATATAACCTTTGAGTGAAGATCCAACTTGTGCCAACTTGCTCTGTATTTCACTTATTTGTTTTGAATATTTACCAACTATTAGTAGATTACCAATAAACAAAAGAATGGCTATACTATTAGCCAAAGAAGGATTTACAAACATCAAACCAAGTAAACCTAACCATAACAACGGCAATAATCTTCGATAGGTATTGATTATGTTGTTGGTTGCAAACGATAAATCCATTTGTAAATAATGATTAACAATAGAAGATACATTATATGTTTCTTGATTTTGCAAAGCGAATAATTTTACCGCTAATTCTTGTCTCCATTCGAGAGATTCTGCAACTTCTTTTATTGCTTCTTGTCGTTTGTGTACTTCAGATTTGGATGGCAATTCTTTAAACCAAGTGCTCAATATTTGATTTCCAAAATAAGTCTTACATCTATTGACAAGAAAAAATATAGAATGAGAACCAAAAATATCCAAATCTTCAATATACCTATGTCGTGGAATTATATATTGACTACCATCATCGTAAATATTCTGAAATTTAGTCAAAACGTCAATTTCATTTTGATTGATAGCAATCATTGCTTCCTGCTCTTTGGCAAGATTATCAAATTTTTGTTGCTTAAGTACTGCCCAGACAAATAATGTACCTATTACTAAAAATACCAGACCAATAATTAGGAGATTG
Source organism: Saprospiraceae bacterium (assembly GCA_036479655.1). Taxonomy (GTDB): domain Bacteria; phylum Bacteroidota; class Bacteroidia; order Chitinophagales; family Saprospiraceae; genus CAJXUU01. The sequence goes on along the minus strand of JAZGFO010000128.1, from coordinate 21,703 downwards.
GATTGAAGTAAAAAATAAAATATAGGTATTGCTAAAACAAATACTCCCAATCGTATCATTGAGAATCTATTTGCTAAATTTTTAAAAGATTCGTGCTTTTGTGAAGCGTCGTCTATCCGAGATTGATAAAGTGATATATTCAAATCAGTTAACTATGACATTTATTATTCTAATATTTTTTATGCACTTAACAACTTATGTGTTGCGTCCAATATTTTTCTTACATCTGTAGCAGTAGTTGCTTCTGCATAAACTCTTAAAACTGGTTCCGTCCCTGACGGTCTTATCATTACCCATTCATCATCAGAAAGGTAAAATTTGTATCCATCAATATTTTCTATTTTAATAACTGGTCTATCTCCTATAATTTTAATTTCTCCAGCTTTACACTTGTCCATAATTTCCCACTTTTTTTCATTTGTCAAGTGGAGATCATCTCTATCAGTAGCAAAAGAACCCACTTTAGCATATACGTCTTGAATTAATTCTTTAATAGACTTACCTGTTGCTGCCATATATTCCATAATTACTAATCCCATCCATACGCCATCTCGTTCAGGTATGTGACCTTTGACAGCTAAACCACCTGACTCTTCACCACCTACAAGGACATCTTCTTTGGTCATCAACTCTGCTATATATTTAAATCCAATCTTAGTTATCTGTACATCTAAGCCATATATAGCTGCGAGTTTTTGCATTTTATCAGTCACAGAGAATGTAACAATGACTTTACCAGTCATTTTTTTATGCTCATAAAAATAGCTTAGCAACAACAATAACAAATGATGAGAATCCACAAAATTACCATCTTCATCAAACATTCCTATTCTATCAGCATCTCCATCATTTGCCAGACCTAAGTTGATACTATCGTCATTGGCAATATCTGAAGAAAGCTGTTTTAAATTACGTGCAATAGGTTCTGGAGCTTGTCCCATAAAAGAAGGGTTAAAATCACAATGCAACAAATGCCCATTAGGAAACAATCGTTTGATTACATTTTGCCCAGCACCATACATCGCGTCATAACCAAGTCTAATTCCAGATTTTTTTATTAAATCCATATCAAAATTAGCAAGAATGTGGTCCATGTATAACTGTTCCATATCCATCGTAGTAATCTGCCCTTGTTTTTCCAATTGTTCAATTGTTGGCAGATCCGTTGGAATGATTTCTTCTATTAAATCCTCTACTTCTTGTACTTCACGAGGTGAGGTAGGACCACCATAGGCAGATTTTAACTTATATCCATTATAACTTGCTGGATTGTGACTCGCAGTAATAACTATCCCCATATCAGCTCCTTGCTTGACAGTCACTAATGATATCATCGGTGTAGATACAAAATTTGTTGATCTTAAAATATGCAATCCATGACTGCCTAGTACTCTTGTTACCATATCGGTAAACATCACTCCTCCAAAACGACAATCATAACCAATCGCCACTTTTGTCATTCCTTTTGCCTTCATCCACCGTGCAGTAGCATCTGCTACTCTTGCTACATTATCAACTGTATATTCTTGCGCTATAATGGCCCTCCAACCATCCGTACCAAATTTTATTTCTACCATATTTCTTTTTAAGAATTAATTTGGCTCGAAATTATGAAAAAATGTTGGTGGGGGTTAATATTGGGGGATTTTTTTTGGGAATGGTAGTAGGCTTTTTGCTACTACCTAAAATAAAAACTATTTCATTTTATAATCTCCTACTCCTACTAAAAAACCATTGTTGTATATTTCTACATCATATAAGCCTTTGGCAAGTTTGTCTTGTAGTCTCCATTCAATACATCCATTTGTATCTTCATTATTATAGTTAATTACACCAGATGTTGTATATCGTACTTGTGTATTGTCGAGTTTATTTGTTAATATTCCTGACCCACTATCCTCTCTCGCTATTGTCTCCCCTTTCGGATCAATTAGACGGATTTTAAAATCCTTTGTTCCTGCGCCAGTAACCATGTTGGTTTCGGTAGTAAAGCAAACTTCAATGACATCAATATTTTTAGCTCTTTTCTTTTTCTTTCTTTTACCACTTTTTTTAATTTGATATCCTTGCACTTTCATGAAATTGATTTTTATAGCGTTTGCCATATCTACTTTTACATCTAATGCTTCATTTTTCTTTTCTAATTTTTCTTTTTCTTGTGCCAATACTGCTCTAGCTGATTCTATTTCTTTTTTCGCTCTTTGTTCAGCAACATATTGTGCATTCAATGTTTCATTTCTTTGTTGGAGTTGAGTATTATTTGAAGCCAATAAGACATTCTCCTCTCTCAACTTCCCTAATTCTGTAACAAATCCTGCAACTTGACTATTAAGTACAGCAATTTCTTCTTTTGCCTTTCCCAATTCTCTTTTCGACCATATTAGGTTGTTAATTTTATTTTTTTGAGATTTAAGTTCTTTCTTTTGGCTTTCTATCAGACTATTTAATTCTTTATTATCACCCCTCATATCTTCGAGTGATTCCAATGCTGCATTATAATCTTGATCCAATTCGGCTTGCACTTTTTCTAACTCTATTAGTTCAGTAGCATGTCTTATATTCTGAGTTTTTAATTGATTATTGTTAAACCATTGATACCCGTTAAGACCTATCAAAGCTAAAATAGCGATTATAGCAATTGCAGTGAAGTTACTTTTGTTATTATTCATAATGTTGTTTTTAATAAGTATTAGAAAACTTTTGTTATTTCTATAACGTTACAAATATTGGTAAAAATTTCTTTAAAATAGGTATTGTTTTAATAATTGGGGCTTTTCACTTATTATTCGCAGTGATTTTATGGGTATTTACCCTTACTAATGTATAGATTATGAAATGATGGAAGCTATGTAAGAAAAGTTATTTCAATGTATTAGACCTTATCAATTATTTCGATTATTCTATTTTCAACTTTAGCGAAATCAAAATTCTCATGAATATAGAGTTTTCCTTTCTTTGATTTTTCAATTCTTGAATTTTTATTTTGCAAACAAAAATATATTTGCTGTGATATAGACTTTGCATTCTTTGGATAACATTCCCAAACATTTTCACCATTATTTGTGACAACTGGGAGTCCACCAGTTCCTGTGGTAACAACTGGTATGCCAACTGCCAATCCTTCCATAATTGCTACACCTAACGGTTCTACTGTTGCTGGGATGGACAATATATCATGTTTATACATATTCTGAATAACTATATCATTGGATTGGTATCCTAATATATTATATTTTATATTCTTAGTTTCCTTTAAAATATTTCTCACACTATTGTCTGTCCCTATTATTGTTAATTCAAAACTGTAATCCGCTAACAAAGCTAATGCATCAATCAAATATTCAAGTCCGCCAATTTTATAATCATTTTTAACAAAAAGGATCTTTACATTTTTTTTCATTGACAATTCCCAATGAGCATATGGAGACAACTTATTATTTAAGTTAATTCCTTTTAATAAAACAAAAATATCATTTTCGTTTTTATTGTAAGCCTCTGCTATCTTTTGTTTTAAAAATGGCGAATTAACGATTACTTTCTTACTCTTGTGCACTACGGCATTTTCGATAATTCGATATACTGAACGGCGTAAATAGTCAAACTTCCATCTAACTTGATTATCAATTAATTTAGCATCATTGACCATTACTGCATAAGGTATATTAGTTGTTAATTGATACGCCAATAATGCATTATTAAAAAGAAGAAAATCATAATTATGCTCAACTTTTAACAATTGATTTTGAAACTCTGCAATTGAAAAATACATCCCAAATTTACTTTTCAGATAAGACAGTCTAAGATCAAAACTATAAACGTTTTCGTTTTTAGAGTTTGCAGTCAGTATATCGACTTTTATATTATTACTATCATGTAACAATCGGGCAAATCTGGCTGGACCTACTACTTCCGAATCATACACATTTGTTATTAAAAGAATTTTCATAAATACTGTGGGTAAAAATGTTCTATTTCATTTGAAAATTCATTTAATATCATGGTTTTTTGTTTATCAGTCATGTTTGCTTTATCTAGTTTATTGTTTTTAGGACTATAAGTTGATTTTGCTTTAATGTTTTCCATATCAATGTCAAAATTAAATTTATGTTCCAATTTCGCAATCACATTATCCAAATCACCATACTTATACACTTTATCAACTCCAACAATCTGATTATCAGAATAAATATGAAAATCTGACAATCCATATAAGTGCTTATCTAAAAACGTATCAAAACTCATTTTAATATCTCTTGTTCTCCAATAATAATATGAAACAATCTTTTCGAAAGGATCTCGCTCCACACAAAATTTATAATAGTTATTCCAAACTTCATTACCTAACCATCTTTTTAGATATGAAATTGCGTTATGCTCTGTAAAATGCTGTTTTCTTGACCTAAATAAATATTGAAACCAATCTCTCCTATTATATTTAAGTAATGGAACTGATGTATTCTGAAAATCTTTTCCATTTGCTTCTAAAAGGTGAATTGTATCTCCCTTATATAATTTTGAAATTATATCTTTTTCACCGCAATGCTTTGACAACGCAATCTGTAATGAAGTGCCCGCTGTTTTGTGCGTCTTAATAAATATAAACTTGTGCTTATGTGAAACTATCATTCAACATTCATTTGAGCATCTAAATTGATAAACCCACCCAATCTAGTATCAATTTTGTAATTAGTTTTTCTGAATAAAGGAAAATTCTCTATATAATCTATTGCAGAAACTCCAACGGCCAATTTGACTTTAAGATCTACAAAATATTTACCACTTACAAGCATCGAAATATCCGTTTTTAAGGAAATTGACATTTTATCATTAATATCAAGAGTGACATTTAAACTTTGAGAATTTATCACAGTTATTACCGTCCCAAAACTATCTTTAATATGGTATTCTAAAATAATATTTTTAAAACTTTGTTTCGATATCAAATCAGTAGACACTATTGCATAACCATTTATAATTTGGGCAGATAAGTTTGTAACTATAATTTCTTGAGATCTATGACTTTGACGATAATCTTTCAAATCGTCAGAGTACTCTAGTCCTAAGTTGCTATTTTTATATCTTTCAATAACATCAGCAGTTCGTCCTTGAGATATTATCTTTCCATTGTCTAATAAAATGGATTTTTCGCAAAGCTGTTTTAAGGAAGCTAAATTGTGACTTACAAAAATGATCGATTTAGATGTTTGATTAGAGATATCCTTCATTTTCGAAATACATTTTTCACGAAATTTCAAATCACCTACTGCCAGTACTTCATCAACTAACAATATATCTGTATTTAAATGTGCAGCTACTGAAAAAGCTAATCTCACATACATACCCGAAGAATAACGCTTTACGGGTGTATCAATAAATTGATCAATTCCCGAAAAAACAACGATTTCATCAAATTTTGATTTGATTTCTAATTTTGACATTCCTAATAAAGAACCATTAAGAAAAATATTCTCTCTCCCTGTAAGCTCGGGATGAAATCCAGTACCCACCTCTAATAATGAAGAAACACTACCATTCAACAATGCTCTTCCTTTGCTTGGATAAGTGATCTTTGATAAGATTTTCAGCAAGGTACTTTTCCCAGCACCATTTCGTCCAATGATACCAATAGCTTCCCCTTTTTTGACTTCAAAACTCACATTATCTAGTGCCCAAAAATCCTCTTTTGTTTTTGACTTATCAAATAGATTGGCAATTGTATGTCTCAGTGTTCCATTTGCTTTTTTGCCTATGGTGTACTTCTTCGAAAGGTTTTCTACTTTTATCGCTATTTCGGACATGAGGTCAGATTAAATTTTGGATTTTCTATATTTTGTAGTGATTATATATTGTAAATATACTTGAATTAAATAAGCAATTTATTTTGTTGTTTTTCCTTCCATTTCGGTAAACACCTTATCTATAGGCTCCCACAATTCAATTTTATTCCCTTCATCATCCAATATATGCACAAACTTTCCGTAATCAAAAGTTTCAATAGCGTCCAGAATAGTTACTCCATTTGATCTAAGTTTTTTTACTAATCCTTCAATATTTTGAACACGATAGTTAATCATAAACTCTTTCTTTGATGGCGAAAAATATTCACTACCCTTTTTAAAAGGACTCCATTGTAAATAATTAATTTCTTCGGGTCGATTAGCATTTCTAAATTCAAAACTTGAACCCCATTGATTTGTTTCAAGTCCTAAATTTTCAGAATACCATTTCTTTATTTTTTCAGTGTCTTCAGAAAAGAAGAAGATTCCACCTATTCCTGTAACTTTAGGAATGTCATTATTAACTGACTTATTATTATGCACACTATTTTTTTCCATGTTTTTACTTTTACATTACAAAATATCTGCCATAACTTTTTCTACTTTCGCAAAAAAGAAAAGGCTGAAAACAAATATAAGAATCATCAATCCAATGGAATACAACATATATGGTTCTGGGCTGCCTGTCCCTAACAATGACCATCTAAAACCTTCTACTATACCTGCCATTGGATTAAGAAAGTACAAGAATTTGTATTTTTCAGGGACCAAAGAAGCAGAATAAGCAATAGGAGTAGCATACATACCTACTCTAACTAACATAGGCACTACAAAACTAAAGTCTCTGAACCTTGCGGTCAATGCACTTACAAATATCCCTCCTGCCAACCCACTCATTAATGCCAATATTAAAAACAATGGCAACCATATAATATTGGCACCGGGTAGCACACCATAATATAACATAATAACTAATAGGCACAACAATGTAACCCCAAAATCTACCAAGCCAGACAACGCTTTGGATAACGGGATAACCAGTCGGGGAAAGTATATTTTTTTTATCATTCCTTGTGCTCCAACTATAGAATTACCTGCTTCGCTTAATAATGTCGAAAAATAGGTCCAAGCAGATAAACCAGCAATGGTAAAGAGTAAATGAGGTACTCCTTCTGTATCCACTTTGGCTACTATACCAAAAACAAAACTAAGGATAATAAGATTAAAAACAGGATTAATAAAAGCCCACAATAATCCAATATAAGTCTGTGCATACTTGACCCTAACATCTCTCCATGCCAAAGAAAATAGCAATTGCCTATAATTCCATAATTCTTTAAAATTAGGAAACCAAGATTTTTGCCCTGCTTCTATAATGGTTTGATGTTGCAATGTTTCGATTTTTTACAAAGATATTAATTTTATATAATTACAGATACAATTCCATTCTTCAAAATAGAAAGGGATGATATTTGAAAAACAGATATTGTTTGAGACATTTATACTTGAGTCGTATAAAACAAATATATCAATAAAAACATTACTTTTTTTGATATAAAACCCCTATTCTTGAGCATGAATTTTTCTGATAAAAAATATTTTCCACTTTTAGATGGTTTAAGAGGTTTAGCAATTTCTCTTATTCTGATAAGACATTGTATCAAGTCAGACAATGCTATTATAGACTTAATGGTACAAAAGTGTTGGATTGGTGTAGATATATTTTTTGCCTTATCAGGATTTTTAATTACTAATATCTTATTGAACGACAAAGGTAACAAAGGATACTTTAGCAGGTTTTACATAAGACGGATATTGCGTATTTTTCCGCTTTACTATTTTACATTGATTGTAGTGTTTTTAATCATTTGGTATTTCCAATTAGAAGATCAATACGTTTTTATTGAAAATTGGGGATGTTTTTTCACATATACCCAAAATATATTATTTGCATTTGATAATGAAGAACATAATATGTTGATGTTATTCCATTTTTGGTCTTTAGCCATCGAAGAGCATTTTTATTTATTCTGGCCATTATTAGTCTATTTCTTATCCAAAAACCGCCTTTTAGCCGTTTGTATTCTTCTAATAACATTTAGTACATCTTTGCGTTTTTACTTTCCTCGTCATGTCAATTATATATTTACATTGACGAGATTTGATGCATTGGCAGCAGGCAGTATTATAGCAATAATTTATGTGCAATATCACCATTTAATACTAAAATATTTAGATTATGTATTTATAGTATCATCGCTACTATTGGCATTTATAATGATGAGTTCTTATCCATTACTTAGTCCTTTTAAGTACACGATGGTAGGAGTTTTTTCTGCATCATTGGTCACGTATTGTATAATCCCAAATAAGTATTCAAAAATATTTAATATTCTATTTGACAATAAACTGATGAAGACTTTAGGAAAATATTCGTACGGATTATACGTATTGCACTATATCATTTTCATATACTTTTATCAAATAATAGGTGAACATAGTTTTATCAATGATATTTTATTTTTCATCACAATGTTTTCCATCACATACGTTGTTTACCATCTACTAGAAAAGCCTTTTTTGAAATTAAAAAAGGTCTTAGCACCATATTAATAGTTGTCAAGTGATTTTATAAGCAATATCCCAAATGTCGTTTTGATTTCAAGTGATTATAAAAGCAATCATCTCATAATTACCAATTTACCAAAACCTTCTTTAAACAGATAGTCTGTATTATTTTGGGTCGGATCACTAAAATGTTTATAATCCGTACCGTCCATTTTTTTTGTAATTACTTGATATAGATATACTCCATTTCCAAGTTTATCCCCATATTCATCTGTACCGTTCCATTTGTAAGAAGTTTTGTTAAGCCCAAGTCTTACCTGTCCAAGATCTGCCATTGTAATTTCTTTGACCACCTTACCAGTTAATGTCATAATTCTAATTAATACATTATTAGGTTCTTCGTCTCCAGTAAGTGTAAAGATAAATTGTGTACTTGTGCTAAAAGGATTAGGGTAGTTAAATACATTGGATACCATCTCTTCATTAAATACTCTAAATGATATTTCGTAATTATTACCTCCAGAAGAATTACTTGAGGCATCAATTGCATTTACTTTCAACTTATAAGTACCATCTAGTTCTAATGATGGACGATATTCTAGTCTTGCTTCATTATATTGTCCATCAGAAGCTGCAAAAAATAAAAAAGCTGGGTCATCACTACTTAATTCTTCAAATTCACCATTTGGGTATTCCAGTGTTAAAGTAAAATCATCTTTGTTTTCAAGTAATAAATATGGATTTTCGTCACTTAATTTTATCTGTATAAATGGTTTAGCAGAAACTATATCATTATTCATTATTTGAATACCATCAAACGTAACATCAAGAAGCGGATTAGTCTTGTCTGTTGTAACTGAAAAAGTTGTAACACCAAAATTATTAAAGAAATATCGCTCCATTGGAGATTTGTCTGGGTTTACTTCTATCTGAAACTGATAATCTCCTACTAAGTCTTTGGTATTAAATTCAAAATCGATTTTTTTAGATTCTCCTTCACTAAATTTATCAAGAGGAACCTGTTTTATAATTGTGTTATTTTCTACATCCGTTATTATATATTGAATTGAAGAATTATCGACATCACTACTAGAAAAATTTGAAACATCGTAAGAAAGTGTCAATTTTTCTCCTTGCTGTAAAGAGTCTGCATAGAACTCAAAATTTTGGCTCGTATTTATTGCCAAATCTCCAATACCATCAAAGTAGACCCTCCATTCTTCCAGTTGGACTGGAGTCACATTTGTGACATCTTTAGAATAATACTCTACTTTAATATAGGGATATTGATTAGCATCAATAATAGATAAATCAATATTTCTACTTTCATTTTTTTCGATCAATTTTATTTCATTAGATTTATTTATGTCATAACCGTACACAGATATTGAGACAGAATCCGTATCAACATTAGTTGACTCATCAACATTCCATTCGATATTATTCCATTTAGTGGTAGGCCCTACAAAATCAGACTTTAACATTCCTTCAAACCAAAATCCTGGGAGCTGTTCTTTTACAAAAAACTCATCGTGAATATCTACACCAATACCTTCCGATAATGGGCTAATTCCTTTTTGGTATATAAATCCATAAGGAAGAATCATACTAATATCATTAATATTATTAAATAACGTTGCTCCTTCTTCTTCTAATACTGTAAAAATATTCTTTCCATTATTAACCATAGCATCATTCTCCCAATCTTCAACTACAAAGTCTATTGTCGTGTTTTTTATTACCGGATAAACACATACATAATATCCATTAGGAATGATATCTACTAAAAAATCAACTAATGCTATTCTACTTTCTTGTTCGTTTGTTTTATAATAATGTGTTCTAATCTTCTTATTCTTCAGATTTATTGAGCCATAGGCACCTCCAACAGGATTCCATAAAAATTTTCCACTAGTATCAATTACAGTGACACCAATACTTGGACTAGTTGCCAAATCCATACTTGAGGTTTTAAAATCATTATCAACTCCAAATCCAGGTGGTAGTCCAGGCTTCCATGCTCTTGCTTTTATTACTATTTCTTTATAATTTCTAGCAAAAGAGATTAAGTTTTTCTGATTATAGAACATATTGGTAAGCTCGTTCTGTTTTTTCTGATCAAGATGAGATTGATTCCACCCATCAAAAGCTGGAGGATCATAGACAAATGAACTGTTATCCCATACATACCCAACTCCTGTAGTTGTACTATCAGGACTTATCCTCCAATAATAAACAGTCTTAGGATTGAGTTGGAAATCTAAATTCCATTTTGCAATACCTTTTACTCCATCTACAGATTTTTCGTACAACCAAGGAGATGTAAAATCCAATAATGTATCAATTTGAAAAACAAAATTTTGATCTTTTCCAAAAGCATTGTACGTGGATGCTACAAGATTGACATTTGTAGTATTAACAATTGCAAAATCGGTAGGATAGATAGGAATTGCACTATTATTAAGAATATAAAAATCAAACCCTTTACTACCTGTCACACTAGTAAGAACGTTATTTGCTTCTGCCATTGGTGCAGGTAACTCTTCAATCTCATTAGCATAGTCAACTGTTATATTTATCTTGTTTTTCCCTACTAATCTATTTTGGTTTAGTGGTAATGTTGCACAATATTCTGTGCTAAATGTAGGCATCATTACTCTAATTATGGTATCCGACACAACTTCTCCTAACGGATTTTTATGTTCGATAAAAATATCAATACTATCACGAATAACTTTACCAATGTTAGCAACATTGAAACACAACTCAAAATCATCTTCATAAGTATCAACAAAAGTTGGATTGGTTCTTATTAAGTTTCTATCTGGAATCAAATCAGGAGTTTCATTTATTAACAATCTTATTGCGGGGTCACCATGTAAGGTAAGTTGTTGGAGTAATGTTACAAAGCTACTTGACGTTTCTGTACTGTACTTACTTATAACATTTCTTACTACTTCGCCTATTGGTTGCCCAAAATCTTGATTACCCATTCTTTCATACAACGTTCTTCCCGAAAGAAATTGTTGTCCTATATAAGCTGTCCCAGAAGCCGCTAAGAAGGCTATTGCCCCTTTGTTTTTATGAATAACAAATTTTTCGCTTATTCCTTTAATATTTGTATGAATATTACCTGAATAACACCCTAATGACATTATAAATGGATATTTTTTATAATTTTCATATCTTGATACATCATCAAGACTAAAATCAAAACTCCCTACAGATGAATGTCCAAAAAAGGTAATTATTCCGAGACCTTCGTTTATGAGCTCAAATATCTTATCTGAAGCCGTTATTTCAATAGCTTGTGTTGAATGTCTATAAAATGTAAAAACATCAGCTCCAAATTGATTATTTTCAAGGGTGTCCTGCATTTCTGCCAATCGTTTTGCAATACGATCTTGAATCTCAGCTGAACCTCCACTTAAATGTAATACTTTTTTATTCCACAGCTTGTCTTCTATAGTTTGAGGATTATTTCTATTAGAGTCATGATCTTTTATTTTTTGTAAATAATCTCTCACATCAGTAATACTATTCGCAGCAAATCGTCCGATACCATAAATTGGTAATGGTATATTACTATTACTAATTAATAAATTATCTGACCCAGGATATCCAAATGTTGGAACATAAAACACATCATTTTCTTCAATTTGTTTTTTTGTCCTAAACGATTTATACTCTTTTCCTTTTCCAATCAAAAACATAAACTTAGGGTCTGTATATGTTTCTTTTGTCCAAAATCCAAAATTTCTAATAGCAATAAAATGATAATCTACACCATATCCATATTGATCATACAATTGGTCGATATCAACGGCGACTGCTTGATAACCACCCCCAATATCTGAGGCTCTATAATCTACATATTCTTGTATAACATCGCTACTGCCACTTCTTAAGTCTTTATTAGACACTAATATATAATTATAATCTCCTTGAGCATAATCTACAAAATCTCTTTTCACAACACTTATTGGTGATTTTATGCTTTTGGTTGTCGAAACCAAGTAATAATCGATAACTCTATTATGGGCATTTAATACAAATCCTAATTTACCATTATTTAACTGTTTTGGTACTATTCTGGTATTAGTTGCTGGCTCAACAATAATTGGTAAGTCTCCTACAGTATAACCATTTATCTCAATGTATAGATCCACTGTACTTGGATTACGAGTAAATCTAAAAAGTGTGTCCCCGTTTATATTAAATAACCTAGGATAATTAAGTTCTACTATAGAAATTATATTATTATCTGAACTCCCTTCTATATCATATTCCCCGGTTAATTTGATTGGAAGTGTGTTTCCTAAGTCGTTTAATTCAACGTCAAAATCAAAAACAGTCACATTGGTATTATTCAACTCTACTAAAGCCTTATCGTCCCCATTTATATTAATTCTTGTTTTATGAAGCACGTCATTGCCACCATATCTGATATATCCTTCAGCTTTGGGTCCTGCAGTAAAAAGGTTTGACACAGGCACGTTTAATGTACTGACATTCTTCAATTCACTACCAAAACCTTCACTACTTACAAGATTAGAATATCTAACTTGATCTCCACTTCTAATTACTGGTTTGTAATGGTAGTTAGATAGCACTGTTTTTTCGTTATGGATATAATATTGTTCTGGGCTAAGTGTATTGTTTGACAAATCCGTTGTTATAGAAGTTGTCAATAAAGGATTAATAGTGTTTTCAAATGATATAAAATAAGAAGACTTATCAGAGATATTACTATATTCTGGATTAAGTATCATACTATCTGCTTGATAAAGAAATTGATCAAGCTCTATTCTATTTTTATATCCATAAAATTCAATATAAGAATCGTTATTCCCTACATAAAAACCAACTTCCTTACCGAAGTGATGCATACGTAATTTACTCAAATCATTAGTTACATCTAACCCTGCTATTTCTAATTCCTGTTTAGATACTCGATATAATCCATCTTCTTCAATTAGGATTTTAAAATAGGTTTTATTATAATCTATCCACTCGTTACCATATAGTATTTGACCATCGACTGGCATTTGAGCCGAGAGATTTAAAGAAAATAAAAACAAAAATATCCAAATGTAATGTTTCATGCGATATAAAATTAGAGTTAAGATAGTTTATCTTATGTTTGATATTAGATTCACAAAAATATAATAAAATTACATTTATGTGTTGAATAACATTGATAACTTAGGCTATAAGTGGCTTAAAAGTCGGTTGGTTGCTGATTTAACGTGAAAAATAAAGGGTATATTACTTAATTTAGAAAGATTTTATGTGATTTTTATCAATTAGGAATATCTGTTGAGATATATATACGAAAAAAAGCCATTCTACATTTTACTGCAGAATGGCTCAAATCATCTAATTACAACATAATGTCGTCTTACCTAACATTAATCATCTTCTTAGTCGAGGTGTATTCACCCGATTTTATTGTATAATATAGTACTCCAGAAGCATTAAAATCACTATCTTTTACGATAATTTGTTGAGCACCTTGCTCAAAATGATTCGTGCTTTTTGTTACTACTCTTCCTGTCACATCTGTAATTGTCAATTCTACATTATCTGCTTTTGGCAAGTAGAAACTGATCGTTGTTGATTCCATAAATGGATTCGGTCTGTTTTGGAAAACTGCAAATTCTCCATCTGTAATATTTGTATCTCTTGATTCAATAACAATATCTGATATTGTTCCATCAGTCATATATACTTCTGCACTAGTTATATCAGAACTAATATTGATTAATTGACTCAATAAAGCATCATCATTGACATCTAAAACAATCGTAAACAATGGAGATTCTGTATTGATATCTACACCATTAACTTCACTCCATGAGGTAGTAATCGTATTTTCAAATACGCCAATGTTTGATTCTGAAAGTGCTATTTGGCTTGATTCAACACCTACATAATCAGCACTACCTAATGTCATTGTAAATTGATATCCTAGTAACGATGCATTTTCTTTGGCAAATACAGGGATAGAAACTCTTTGCCCTTTTGACACTCTTTTGTTATCATATTCCAATTCTACAATATTTCCAGATCTCACTTCAGAGTTGTTTTTCTCATCTACATTAGATACTGCATTCCCATTGACATCTCCAATCTTGACAGCAATAAAGTCATTATTCGTACTATTGGTATTCAATGAAGCTAAATTCATGCTTTCAATAAAAGGGAATGGCTTAAGAATATTATTAAATGTAGCACTTTCTGAGACAAACCTCCATGAAGATTGACTGTTAGGAAACTCATTAACAATACCTAAAATCACTTTTCTCAAAGCTAATAAATCTGATGCTTTTATCTTTTTATCATTATTGATATCGGCTGCAATCACTTTGTAAGGACTTGTAAATTCTTGTAATTCTAAAATGTGTCTTTGTATCATCACTAAATCTAAAGTCGAAACTCCATTTCTCAAGTCATTGTTTTTAGACCCTGAGATTTCATAAGCGTTATCACTAGGCGTATCCATAAAACTGAATTCACCCACATTACTTGTTATTGCTTGTCTTGGGTATTCCGGAAGATTAGCAGCCAAAGAAACAATAACATTGCTTATTTCTAATCCATTTTCAGTAGCTATTCTACCTGCAACTTCATATCTTGATTGATTATTACTACCACATCTAAATACTTCCACATCACCCAAGTCTCCTTTTTGATCAAAACTTGTATAATCACCATCAAAATCTAATACAATATCAGTTTGATTATTTGGATTTGACCCTGCAATAACAGAATTATTACCATCTACATCCATTCCTTGAATACCATACAACAATTGACTACCAGACTCAAAATAATTCATTGATGCCCATACTATTTGATCACATCCCTGTACTTCTGAGTTAGTAACATTAGATGATCCAAAACTAACTCCTCCTCCAGAATTTTCTCCTGCTTCGACAATAATTGTTGGGTAATCGTCTGTCACGTAACCCCCTACATAGTATTTTAATGTCATAGACCAACCATTACTAATATCATATCTCAATGTCTTAGAATCATGTGCTCCAGTTAAAAACCTTGTTCCTCTCTCCGCAAATACCATTTGAGTACCTGCATCATTAAAGTCTATATCACTAATTCTCAATCCAACACCAGGTATGTTAGTAATTTCTTGCTCTTCACTAGCTACAGAAGGAAAACTACCATCAGCATTTAATACAATACTGTACATTGCTCTTTCTCCTCCTCCAATTCTTGGAAAATATAGTTTTTTACTATTTCCTTCTTTGTTTAATCCGATTGCCCACACTTGCTCTGCAGGATCTACAATTCCATCTATCTCATCATCGGCAGTCCAAGGATCATAAGATTCCATGATATCTCCAGATGCATTGATTCTATAGATTTTTCCATCTTCAAGATTACTTGCATATAGCATATCACTATCATTACAATAAGCGATATTTCCTATTCCATTCAATGGTCCACCAGTATTTTCTAATACTGCAAAAGGTTGTGCAGTAAAATTATCATCAGGACTAGCTTTAAAAATTTGTCCAGGACCGTACGGATCACTATCAAATTGTGTATCATATATATCAGACGCAGCCAAATATACATTTTGGTCGCCATCCAATGCGATTCCAAATACTTGTCCAATCTGATCTATTGTCCAGTTAGATGGTTGGACAGTAGCAATTGAAGACGCCCAATCACTACCTTTAGGAGCAGATGGTGTGTCTCTGATATCATATAATACTCCGACAGCACCTTCATTTTCGTAATCTGTATTACATGTTGCAACCGCCCATCCTGTATAGGTGTCAGGAGTACAATCACAATTATCAGACACATCAGTATCAGGACATACGTCAGCATTACTATCTTGTAATATCACACTGATACTACAATATTCCTGATTACCAGCTTCGTCAGTTACCCATAATTCCAGTTGCACTTCATCTTCAACACCATTGGCGATCATAGCACAAGTAAGTCTTTTACTAATATCTGCTGTATTAGAAGAAAATGATATTTTCAAGTCTTCTGTTTTTGTACAATTATCAAAACTTCCATAGTCAAAATCACTAGCCCATATATCTACCATGCCATTGTTATTCATAACTACAGTAGTGATAGAACTCAAGCAATATGGAGTTGGTTTTTTGCCATCTCTTACGATTAAAGTCATAATACAAGTGGTTGCATTTCCGCATTTATCTTCTACAAACCAGCTTACTTTATGAGTACCAATAGGTAATTTTCTATTAAATGTCGTACTGTTACCTTTCATATTTAAATCTAAAGCATCAATACCATCATTAAATAAATCAATTTGGTACATATAAGATAATTCCTCTACTGCTGTACAATCATCTGTAGCTTCTATGGTATATTCTACCAATCCTTCACAGTTTCCTAATACATCAACTGTAGTAGTATTACAATTTAATATTTCTGGAGCTTCCGTATTTATCAATTTGATTACTTGTACATATTGATAATACCCAGGTCCTGTTTGTCCAATATTTTCATCATAAGTACACCAGTCTATAACTGTCCATTCTCTCAATATTTTTTCACACGCACCATCAACTACTTCAAATTTTGAATCTTTGTGAGTCGTCGCTACTAAGCTACAATTGTCATCATTGAATCTTGGATATGCATATAACACACCCAAATTTTCTGGGTCTAAATTAGTATTACAAGTAGTCGCGGTATAATCACTTGGCCAAGTAATATCATTAGCTTCAAATGGGTCTTCATCTTCAAGTGTTATTCTTTGTACACAAGTAGCTTTAAGCCCTTGTTTATCTGTTACCGTCCATGTTCTTAGTATAACCCCTTCACCACAATTATCAATTGATCCACTATCTTTATAATTTACAGAAACAACCTCACAATTATCAACAAAATCAGGGTTACCTGTCACCTCTAAATCAGTGTATTCTGATTGGCAATTTAATGTAATATCATCTGGACATTTTGTAATATATGGAGGTAATTTATCTTGAATTGTAACTTCAACCATACATGTATTCTTATTTCCACTCAAATCAGTAACTTCAAAAGCTACCATTACTGATGTACCTACCTCTTCACAACAAAATCTTACCTTATCACTAAATCCAGAACTAACTCCCGCACAATTGTTTGTCATTTTACTAACCAACATTCTATCTATTCCACAATTATCAATACTACCATCATCAAACGTAGTAGCAAATACATCAACATATCCATCAGAACCGACTGATACAACTGTAAATTCATCACAAACTGCAATTGGATTTACTTGATCATTGACAGTGATTGTAAAATATTCTTCAGTAAAATTTCCACATTCATCATACACTTTCCATTTTGCCCAAGTATCCCCATATACAAGGTCTTTTATTATTATATTTCCAGACGAAGAAACACTTACATTTTCATTAAAATATGGTACATCTGTTGGAGGAGCTCCATTATTATATGCTGCCAAGTAAGTAAGCTCGTAAGTAAACTCATCAGAACAGTCAGAAACAACTTCAGGTTTTGGTATATTATATACAGCCGAACAGTCAATCTCTCCTGCCGAAATAGTTACATCACTAATTTGTTCTAAGATTGGCCCATGTTCGTCCAATACTTTAATGATTTGATTGTGCTCTACAACCTCACCACTACACCATTCCAATAATTGGAAGTGACGGATAATTTTATATGAGCCTTTACAGATATCTATTCTTGTATCCACATAAGGAAAAACTTGTACATTGTCACAAAGATCACCAGAAGGTTGTCCTGTTGTGGCAGGTGTAGGAGTAGAATCTCCAAATTGAGAACAAGACAATACTGGCTCCTGAATTCCATCATAATTAGGAGGGAATGTTAAAGTTGCAAGTCCATTTCTATATACGTAGATAGTTTGGACACAACTTTGACTTTGATTACCACTTTCATCAACAGCAGACCAAGTTCTATTTATAACTGTACTATATTGACTAAAACAATCTTGATCAATCTCCATATCGTTATAAGACAATACAGCTGGTCCACATGGATCTATACCCAAAACTGTAAAAGAGTTGTCACCTTCAGTCTGGTAGATAACATCTTTATCTGTAGGAAATCCTACAATACCTCCAGTTTGAGAAATTATTATTTCAGCACTTACTACTGTTCCACCGTCACCTGATTTTGAATCAGAAATAGTAATCGTCCAAGTGCCATTAGGGTCTTTGCTATTAAAAATACTTAGTGCCTGCATAGGTCTATACATACCTGATATAGAAGGAGTTTCGTCAGAACAAGCACCTTCTAAATCGGAATAAGTATTAAATGCAGCATCATCCAAAGTTACTATAATGTCCGCTTGTGGACATAATGTTCCTGGCATAACAAACAATGTCGCTGTTGTCCCATCAGGCGCTGTAATTGTCGCATTAAGATCAGAAACAAAATCATGCGCTATATTTAATCTTACAGCTACTTTAGTAATTGTAGATTTAAACAATCCAAAAACGGGTACATCATAAGAATTGATATTTGCAGCACCCGCACTTATTGTTTCATTATTATTATTAACATCAGCTAAAAAAGTAACTCTTTCTGCTATTGGGCTTCCTGGAAACAGGTTTCCTGTGCAAGAAGTATATATGTCCATACAATCCAATTCTGGTGGTGCTTTATCTTGCACAACCACTGATCCCCAACAAGAATTACCATTTGGTCCTGTAATAGTAACAGTAAGTGTTTGTCCTATATTGGCTTCAGAAACAGTATTTCCGTAACTGACATCATTTTGGTCAGTAATTTCTACTATATAATCATTATAACAAGCGTAAGGTCCTCCTTCTAATACTTGGTCTGCAGTTACTATAGCTTCACATGTTTCACTATTGAGAGATATTTGCACCTCATCATTACAAGCAATAGATGTTATTGCGCCAGTAAATTCATTGACAGTAACTTGAAAACTGATAGTAGCAACATTACCACTTGCATCAATAGCTTCATAATCTACATTAGTCGTCCCTAAGTATGCAGTATCTCCAATAGCAACTCCAGAACCTGCAGCAGACAATTGTAAAATATAACTTGATTGAAACCCCTCAACCATCATGATCGCACTATATCCATTAAATCCTAATACATCCGCAGTTACTGGTTGTGTATTTCCACAAAAATCAGTTGCTATATAAGTAGGATTAGTTTCTCCCCCTTGATTCATTGCCATGATAACACCACTAAATTGTGATCCAGGTACAATTATCTCAACAACAAATTTTTCTCCTGAAGGAATTGTTGCCATAATCGGAATAGTATAAAGTGCATTTTGGAATGTTGGCAAAACATCTACTGCTGTTGCTACTAATTCCATATTACTATAATCTAAAGCTCCGTTTAATGTATAGATATTAACAGTTACAAACGGATTATTAAATGCTTCTAAAACACCAAAAGAAATGTCCTCTATATTTAATTCTGTATTTATGCCTTCTAAGTCAGTATCATACATTCTTAAATATTTAGTAGGTCCTCCCTGACAATGGTACCCAGCTTCATAATTTCCTAAATCTAAATTTTGAGTCAATGTAACATCAGGATCAATACAGTTTTCTGTAATTGAAAATGTCTGTGGTATAATATATCCACATTCTCCTGCTAATAAATCATATGATAAATTCATAAGACCAGAGACAAATGGATCTTCATCATCTACAACTGTAATTATTGTAGTACAAGAAATATTGTTTCCATTTACATCTTGTGCATTATACGTTACTTCATTATCTCCAACTGGATAAAACCCAGAAGCCCCAGCAAGTGTGCTATTACACATACCTGTAACTGTAGGTGGTGGAACATTAAAATTAATACCACAAGTATTGGCAGGAGATGTAATCGGTGCAACCGTAGGACATATTATAGTACATACAATAGGTTGTATTGTTACAGTAACTATTTGTTCGCTAGCGCCTTGCTCTCCAAGACCATCACCAACAATTCTTACTTCAAGTGCAAATGAGCCTGAGTAATTGCCATCAGATACAATATCGACACCAAATGAATGAGATTGACCACCTTCAAAAGCTCCACACTGACTGTTACCAGCTATAAATCCTGGTCGACCCCATCCTGGGCCAGTTGCTGTCATCTCATCACCTGCATTTTCTCCACATCCTATATAAGGAGATGGTGAAGGTATGCCATGGGCTAATGTAAGTCCAGCAATAGG
The DNA here is from genome assembly GCA_036479655.1 of Saprospiraceae bacterium. Taxonomy (GTDB): domain Bacteria; phylum Bacteroidota; class Bacteroidia; order Chitinophagales; family Saprospiraceae; genus CAJXUU01. The sequence goes on along the minus strand of JAZGFO010000128.1, from coordinate 1,150 downwards.
ACCAACTAATCTAAATTCTATAAAATCAGCTGATTCTGTAGAATTAGAATTAAAAAACACATCAACCATCACTGTAGAAGTAGTCCCTGGTAGGTATCCCCCTATGTGAGTAGCAGTAGGTGTAATAATATCAGCTTTAGCTATTGTAGCAAAAACTAACATTATAAAAACCAATAAAACGGATGAGGTCTTATTGATAATTAAATTGAAAATTTGTTCGACATTTTTCATAATTAGATTTTTTTTCGGTTGTCGGAATGATTATTTATTGAGTAAGACTAAAATTTGTAATTCTATAAAAATGTTTCAGATTTTCTAATTCTGAACTAAAATGCTCTCAATTGTTAAAACTTTTTAAAACAATTAAAAAATATTTATTTTTTTCTCTTTCACTGTCTAAAAAATCTTCTTTTTTCATCTTTATGAATATTAAAAAGATTTCATTAGTATTATTTATATATATAACACATTTACAATTAAATATTTACACATATTCATATTATTATATTCTTAGATATGTAAATCTGTATCTAATGTTGCAATTACTATACCAAGTTGTTTTATTTGAAGTTGAGGGAGGTTGAAGATTTCATTTTAGTTTGTTATTTCGATCAACTTCTTGCTGAGATGAGTTGTATAGGTAGTATCGTGTAGATGGCTATTTGATATGTATATTCTAAATATCTTTTTTAAAGAGATATATTAATTTATTATTATTATTATTATTTCCGCTCGCCGTTCGGGCGTTCATCTTTTTGCCTTGAAGAAGAGGTATTTTAGTATCTTACAGATGGCTGTTTGATATTGTATTTTATTCTAAATATCATTTTTTAAGGAATATATTGATTTTTTTTATTCTTATTTCCACTCGCCGTTCGGGCGTTCATCTTTTTGCCTTGATGAAGAGGTATTTTAGTATCTTGCAGATGGTGTTTGATTTTGTATTTTATTCTAAATATCATTTATTAAGGAATATATTGATTTTTTTATTATTATTTCCACTCGCCGTTCGGGCGTTCATCTTTTTGCCTTGATGCAAAAAACGAACCAAAAAAAATCAAGTCTTGTATGAGCTCTTAACGCTGCTACCCAAAAAGCTAAACAGAAAAAACTCGCATTTAATATCGTGACGTTGTTGTGCATTATTGTT
>JAZGFO010000127.1:0-3162 GCA_036479655.1 Saprospiraceae bacterium | reverse complement strand
TTAATATTTCGATTCCGAGACTATTGTATATTTTTATTTTTCCATTATAATACTTTTCATTTAATCCTATGTAAAAAACACCGCTTGATGGATTAGGATAGATGTCAATTCCTTTATTTTGATGTACATCCTTCACAGCTGTAATCAGTTGTCTCAGCCCACAATTATCACCATCCAAGCATCCATCTGCATCGACTTTGAATACAAATACTTCATTTTGACCATCGTATTTCATTTCGCCTATTCCGAATAAGTCTCCATTGTCAAATTCTACGATATCACGGACACCTCCACTTCTTGATTCATTATCAGATAGGTCTAATTCGTAAAATACTCTTCTCCAAATTAATTCACCATCGGTTGTCATTCTAAATAACTGAGGAGATCTATTGATTTCTGGTTCAAACAATTTATTTGTAAATCTACCCAGTCCTATTATATCACCATTTTTCAATTGTTTTAAATTTCCAATCGATTCTAATCCATTAGATACTTGGTATTGCCAATCAATCGTCTTATCTGGATTTATTGCTCTCAGTGCGTAATGATGCGGAGAAGCATTGTCCGCATATTTAGTATATATTATTCTTCCATCTTCTAATTCTAGTACCGCTGGACCACCACCATTGTGCATTTCACTAGTATAAGACCAAATGGTATCTAAATTTTGATTGTATTTTATTATCTTTCTATATTCTTCCGATGATCCTCCTTGGTCTAGCTCATGAAACGTCAACAATTCTCCATTGCTATTAATCTCTACATCCCACATGACAGAGTATTTGCTGCTTGGTTCTATTTTTATCAATGTATCAATTTGACTTTGATTGTCCATCACATAGATGAGACTATATGCCGTATCATTTTGTTCGCCTGTTCCTGTCACCAATACATTATCGCCATACTTTACAGTATTGAGCTGAAACATCCGTGTGAATTTTTCAGTTGGATGTTCTATCTCGATAGTCTCTCCCAACTTTTGTCCATTGAGATTGTAGTGTGCCATACGAAATTGAGTGTTATATGGGTCATTATTTCCAGACACCGTAATTGTATTGCCATAGATAGTTATTGTAGACCTCGCAACATCTATATCAGGAATAGTAGTCACCCATAATGTGTCCCCATTAAATGACAATTCTGCTATTGAAGCACATTCCAGATTGCCACAAAAATGACCGATCAATGCGAATAATCTGTCTTGGTGATAAAATATCTTTACCCCATCGTTTGTCCGATCATCAAAACTTATTTTTTTGATAAAATAGTCCTGCCCCACAACTTGAAGAGTCATAAATATTAGCAGGAATACTTTTAATACTCTCATCATAATAATTTAAATTTAGGAGCTGCCAAATAGAATGGCAGCTCCTATTTTGATTACTTAATACTTTACTATTTTTTCAGTTTTTATAGTTTTTCCATCCTTATTGAGGCTGATAATGTACAATCCTTTGGTATGTCCTATGTCTAAACGAGTATCTACATCCGCTATACGTTGGGTGATCACCATCTTGCCCATCGTATTATACACCGATACAGTGTAGATCGATTCTGATTCAAGCTTATCTATCGATACATTGATGTATTCATCTGATATCGGGTTGGGATAGATCGTTATTTTATCAATCTCTTTTATCTCCCGAGTTTTAGAATCTGAACCATCAAGATGTGTAAAATTTACTAGAATTCGATCTCCTGTCAACTTATAATATAACGATTTAGAATATCCAGATGTTGGATTATCTCGTTTTCCCGCAGCATACAGCATCGACCTATTGCTTTTTGAAAGCGTATAATTCTCTCTGTCAGCCAAATAATCTAAAAATATATTTTGTGTATTTACAAAATCTATTTCTTCTCGTGTAAATGTAACAAAATTATTTAGAAATTGTCTTGCTTTATCATACTCCATTTGATCCATAATGATCGCATATGCCATGGCTTTATATCTGAGATCTGTTTGAACAGATAAAAAATTAATCGCATCTTCTCCATTTCCTCTACCGATTAAGTCCCTTACATGCACTTTAATTAGTTTGTCAAGACATCTTCTGAGTTTAGCCAATTCTTTGGTCTTTACCCATATATCAATTGTACTATTATTCAAGAGTGCATCTATAGTTGCTTGGATAGATGCTATGATTCCTTTACAATTATTCTTGGAGGGGTCACAATTACAATCCCGTACACTAGCAGTAGGAATATTGGGCGCCACTAACCCTGATCCACAATCATCATTAGCTAACTCGAAATCCGCTCGTACAACAATAAAATTTCCAGAGCCTGGAAATTTGCAACTGGTCGTATTTTCAAATCCATCTTTTGTCCAATATTCAAATGATACAGAATTAGACGCTGTTTGGATTTTGGCATCAAAACAATTACCTGCGGATTCGCTATCTTCTTCATTCCCTTGTATTTCAAAAATAGAAGCACTACCATGTACTTCCATATCCACTTGAGCAGTATTTTCAAAACAATTGGTCAGGTATTCTGTGTCATTTTCACCTAAGACTATATTTCCCCATTCGGTACCCGAAAACAAATTGTCTTGAATTACATTGTACATATTATCTCCAGAAAAATAAGTAAAAATACCAAATATTGAACCTAGGAAATCGTTATGTGTTACTTCAAAATCTAAATCCCCTTCAATCCAAAGTCCACTCCCCGAATACATTCTATTATTATCAAAAACAAAAGGCGAAAAATTTCCTTGACTTAACACAACAAAATCCTCGTTATAAATATGATTATCATTTACTAATGACCCATATATGTTAGGGTAGATAGAATACATATAAACACCATTATTGAATGTATTGGATGTTAAGTTAAAAGAAGATACGTAAGACTCGATATCATCACTATTATGATTAAATTCTGTATACGTTACATCTAATCCAATGTTTCTTTCAGCAAAAATACCTATAACACAATTTTCAATAAAAGAATTAGTTATTGAACTTTGTTCATCAGGTCCATTTCCATAAATTGATTGCCATCCATAAGGAGCAAGTTTAATTCCTTTCTCACATTCTTTAATAAAGGAATTGTCCATCGTGATAATTCCACCACCAAAGTCATAATTATAAAATCCGATAGTAGTATTATCAGTTGTGTTAATACCTATTAGGGCATTTTGTATAACTGCACCAT
>JAZGFO010000126.1:0-32473 GCA_036479655.1 Saprospiraceae bacterium | reverse complement strand
ATCATCCGTTCAAGTAAGAAACAAAATTCTGTAATTCAAAGTTATTACTTACGTACGTAATTAGTAACTTTGAATAATGAAAGTAATAAACTATACGGAACTTCGATTAAATCTGAAGCATTGGTTAGATTCTGTGGTTGACGACGTTGAAGAATTGATAATTAAAAGGAAAGACCAAAAGGATTTGGTTCTCATATCCTTAGATGAATATAATTCTTTGGTTGAAACTAACTATCTATTATCAGGAAAGAACCGAGAAGTATTATTAGAGTCGATAGCCGAAGTGAAGAAAGGAGATAAGTTGTATCAAGAACTGATTGAGGAATGAAGTTAGCATGGTCAACAAAAGCTTGGAATGATTATTTGTATTGGCAGAAAACAGATAAGAAAAAGGTGAAACGGATAAATCTTCTTATCAAAGAATCAATTAGAAACCCATTTGATGGAATTGGAAATCCAGAACCATTAAAACATGAATTACAAGGGTTTTGGTCAAGAAGAATAGATAAAGAACATCGATTGGTGTACTCATATACTGAAGATGAACTATTGATAGTTGGTTGTAGATATCACTATTGAAAAATGTATTGTATGCTCCTTCGTCGCATGGATTGTTTAGATATATCACTCCGCTAAGAAGCTGTGTGATATAATAAAACTATCTTTACGCAGTAGATGAAAAAATCGAGTTTAAAATATCGGGCTTTTTCAAAAATAATAACACTCGTAAAAATGAGCCTGCCTGTCGTACAAGTACTTTGGCAGACAGGTACTATGTTGATATTTTGGGAGTGTAAAAAGTTGTGTAATGGTGTGTGCCAGTCTTAATGGCACACAATCCGTTTAGAGTAAATGCCAAAACGCTTGCTTTTGCTGCAACTATGCCGTTAGTAATGCCAATCCAAAACGTCACTACCGACGATATGGTGAAAGCTTATCATCATGAAGATGCATATTTATCCGCTTCTACAAATGAGAATGATATTTATGTTCCTGGGGTATCAATCTCTTTAAAGCTGTTGAGTTTTTAGAACCATAGAAATCAAAGATATCAACTTAGAGAAAGGAACTATCTATATCCCATCAAGAACCGAAAGAAGAAGCAGAATTTTAGCTTTAGAATCACATCAGATTATACAATTACAGAATTTTTTTATTTTCAACTGAATCAAGACAATTGAAAGCTTTTAGATCCTATATTTATAATCCAAATCACTTCAGTTATTACGGCAGAAACTATCTAAGAATCTAAAACAAAAAGCCAAAGAAAATACAAAATAGAAATCATCAAACTCAGTCATCTGAGACAATCAAGAATAGCGATTTAGGTAAAAGAAGAAGGCATCAGAAAATGATAATCCAAAGCAGGATTTAGGAAGGGTAATGAGTGCAGAAAGATATCGAAAAGCCGACCTTTAAAATCTAAAAGAACAGATGATGTAAATTTATCTATTTAAATGAGAGGCAAAATGAAACAATTATTAGAATCGAAACGTTATTACCATAATGGTACACATAAATCAAATTGCATGTTAGTAATAAGTAGTAGAGAATTTAGACAGAATCAGAGAAAATACTTTGAAAAGGCAGATGATGGAGAGCATATTATTGTTCAAAGAGGGAAAGATAAATCGTATGCTTTAATTCCAGTTAGTGAGGACGATTTGTATTTTAATGCTGAAATGGTTCAACGAATAAAAGAGAGTGCTAAGCAAGCACGTAATGGTGAGTATATCGAAATAGCTTCATCGAAAGAAATAAAGGAACTCTTAGGTTTATGAGGCATAAATTAAGATTTACTCCAAATGCAGTAAAAGATATACAACGTCATAAGAAATCAGGCGACAAAAAACTACTGCAAAAAATAGAGGTTTTATTGAAAGAATTGAGAGTCCATCCAAAAACGGGAACTGGACAACCTGAAAAATTGAAATACGATTTAGAAGGGTTTTATTCCAGAAGAATCAATAGAAAACATCGATTAGTTTATGAAATTCAAGAAGAAATCATTACAGTTATAATTTTGAATGCGTACTCTCATTATGGAGATAAATAAAAGGTATTGAATGCTCCTTCGTCGTATGAATTTGTTAGATATATCACTCCGCTTTGAAGCTGTGTGATATAAGCAGAGAAGCGGCGTTCGTCGGGTTCCCTTGTTACATATACCTCACCATCCCAAGAATTTAATAAAACCGAGAACATCGAAATCCTAACAAGATATTAATAAATTTTAATTTGAGATATACACATTGAAATGTAATGCAAATAATTGAAAATCAACATACTAAAAACGAATATATTGATAGACAATTTAAAACTTGAAATTAATGTGATTTTTATTTGTAAAATATAATTTATTTAAGTTAAATTTGCGCTCGCTTTGAAACAGTAATGCAAATTACAAGTTTTAAAAAGGTCCTTTAGCTCAGCTGGTTAGAGCATCTGACTGTTAATCAGAGGGTCCAAGGTTCGAGTCCTTGAAGGACCGCCAGAATTTAAGGGGTTTCGAAAGAAACCCCTTTTTTTTTTACCGACCACAAGTTTATCAAGCATCACATCGAGAGCATTGGAAAAAGTTAGAAAATGACTTATTTTTTCAATTGAAAAAGAAAAGAGTAAATAGCAATTTGGGTAAAATATGAATGCATCAGAAAATGACAATCCAAAGCAGAATTTAAAAGGGTAATGAGTGCCTAAAGATACCGAAAAGTCGTCCTTGATAATATAAGGGAACTTGCAGCACTTCCAATAACCAATTTAGCAAACACCTATTCATTAGGTGACTACTCTGTAGTCAGTTCATTTTGTTTTCATTCTAAAACATCGTTGATGTTTTTAACATAAGGTGACTACTCTGTAGTCAAGGATGACTGAGTAACCTTCCAAGAAAACATATTTAACTACTTATCTTATGATCGACCGCATAGAGTAATTTCCCTTTGTTATCTCATAAAAATCAAGAACAGCTTTTTATAATGACTGCATCGCAGTCACCTAACGTTAAATCATTATATATATGTTTTTAGACGTTGAACGGTAACCAAATTAGATCCTATTTATTCACCATGTGACTTGCGCCAGACAGTACTTTTTTCAAAAAATTTACATCATCCCATAAAGGACAAATTGATTTATAAAAATTGTTACCTTTGGTATATGCAAGAGTAATATTTATAGTTAAAGATTAACTACATCAAAAGGTGGACAACATCATCGTATAATTTACTCGATCAAAGAAGAAATAATAACAGTTATAGTAATACTACATATAGTCATTATGGAAATAAGTAACTTTGATACAGCAAACTAAAAACATAAGACAATAATGATAGCTATTCAAGATGTTCTGATCAGTGATGATGTTATAGATAAACAATTTGTATGTAACCTTTCTGCTTGCAAAGGTGCTTGTTGTTGGGAGGGAGATTATGGTGCACCAGTTACAACAGACGAACAGCAAACATTAGTAGATATTCTTGATATTATCAAACCCAATCTAAGTATTGAAAGTAATAAAATATTAGAAAAACAAGGTGCTTTTATTGATTACAAAGAAGCGGGTTTTGTAGGTACCACACTTCACGACAATGGAGCTTGTGTTTTTATGACTCTTGATGATAATGGGACAGCTAAATGTGGTATTGAAAAAACAAAAGAACAGGGGCAGATAGATTTTCAAAAACCCATGTCTTGTCATATGTATCCTATTCGAATAATTACTAATGAGGCCGCTAATTTTGAGGCTTGGAATTATGATCAATGGGATATATGCTCTGCTGCTTGTGACTTAGGAAAAAAAGAACAAGTACCGGTGTATAAGTTTTTAAAAAACGCTATTATTAAATACAAAGGGGCAGCTTTTTACGACCAATTAGAAAACACAATCTTACACATCAATGAGCATGAAGAAAAATAGATATATGGTTATTTGCACTATTGCAATACTCACGTGTAGCTGTAAAAGCACGCACAAAACAGAGACGACCAAAGTTGATAGTAATAGACATAAGATAGAGACAGTTAATAATTCTATTGACAAAGTATATACTTTCCCAGATGATTGGTTGGGATATTGGAAGGGCAACATCAGAATCTTTGATACAAATGGCCTAAAGCAAGAATTACCGATCGCTTTGGATAATTCCTTAACCGAAAACCCAGGAGAATATACTTGGGCAATTATCTATGGATCTGACACGATCAAAGGGAGGAGAGATTATATTCTTAAAACCGTAGATGCAAAAAATGGACATTTTGTAACAGACGAAAAAAACGGAATACTTATAGATTCGTATGTCATCGACAATGAATTAGTATCAGCTTTTGAGGTATCAAATAATACTATTACCAGCACTTATAAATTGGATGGTGAAGATATGCTTTTTGAAATCTTAATGTATTCTTCTAAAAACCCAAAAATAACAGGTGATACTATAATTGCAGGAGAAAACATACCTCCTGTAAAAAGCTATGGAATCAAGGTTGTGCAAAAAGCAAGACTCAAAAGAGTAAGATAGTTTTATTTATTCTCGATATATTTTCCATTTACCCAAAGACTTAAATTCGCTAATTTGCCTTTTGGAGCAACTTTGACTTTAGCGTCTTTTGGAGCAGAATAGTTTAATATAAGTCGGTTACCTACGATTTTCCACGAAACATCTACTTTTCCCAATGGGTGAGCTACTGTCCCTTTTGCCCATGTTATTGTAGCAGATTGAGGTTCTATTTCGATAATATTTCTATCTAATTCTTTATAGAAACCAAGGTTTACACCTAAGACTTCTGAAGATAAAAAGAATGTTGGGTGACCGCTCCATGCGTGACTGGAAGTACCTTGTTCGCCACCAATGCTAAAATTTTCCCAAACAGTACCAGCATGTAATGCCATTTTTCCCCAATGCTTTTTCATAATTTTTTCTGCCATTGTTGTTTCTCCGTGCTGATACAATAATGCAAATAGATAAAATGAACTATAAGGTGTTATTTTGTTTTTCCTATGACCAGTGATTACAGTCTCCATTTCATCTTTTAGCATTTCTAAAATCGCTATTTTCTGCTCCTTACTTGCTACATCAAATAAGGCTGGCCAAACACTAGAAGATAGGTGTTGTTTTGATATCAATTGGTCGTCTTTTATACCGTCCCAATATTTATTATTATTTGGATCCCAGAGAGTATTATTAATAGATATTGACAATGCAGCAGCTTCTTTTTTAAATAGTTTTAAATCGTCTGATTTACATAATTTTTTTGCCCATTTAGTTAATATATTCAATGAATTGACAGCCATAGCTTGATTGGCAGTCATAGCAGCATCATGTTTGTTAATATCGGTCCATTCTATAAATACTTGTTTACTATGCAATAGTCTATCTTTGGTTTTTTTTGAGATATAGTTTTTTAGCAATGAGCTATAGTTGTTATAGTGTTGCTTTATAAAATCCCAATCTCCTGTATATTGAAGATAATAATCCATTGTGACTAATGTAATCAGCGGAAAATCTCCATGTATGTTTTCTTTATTATTATACATTTCATCATGATACATATCTTGAAATACATTGAGCGAATGTGCCAATAATCTCATATCACCATTAGCAGCACCAGTAATAGCAGCTTCAGGAAGCATATCACCGGCATATAATCCACGTTCTCTAAATGGAGTATCGGTATAAGTGTCTTCTGCACACAATTTTAATGTCCTCCAACCGGCATCCCATATTTTGTTGAGTATTGGGTCAGAACAATTAAAGTTACCAATATCTTCAAATGGATATACTTGACGAATCATTCCTACTTTATTGATAATTGCTTCAGCCTTTTGGTTCATAACATTGAGTTGCATATATCTAGCACCATAAGGCTTAAATGTTTCATAGTGATTTATTTTGTCAGTACATACAAATCGATGTCCTGCCCCTATTTGATACCGTTTGTATAACCAAGGAGTGCCTTTGTCATTTAGCTCTTCACTAAAACCAATATCAAGGATTGTTCCTTCTGGAAAATGACCGTCAATAAAAAATCTACCCAATTGCATTTCTCCCATATCATATATCAGAGCTGTCCCTTTTTTTTGTTTCTTTAGAGTAAGCGTATTTGATATATTACTTGGTATGTCTATTGGACTATTAAAATCTATATCATTCCACGCCAAATCCCTCGCTGGATGATTTGATGTTTGTGTTCTTAAATGGAGCTTCCATTTTTTTGTTGGCTGTAATATTGAAAGTTCTTTTTTTATCGCATCAATATCTTTAGTCAAGTCCAATTCATCAATATCTTTATTGTCTTGTAAGTTTTCTGTTGGTCCATAGGACTCAAATATGTTTTCGGATGATATATTTTTTGTTGATGATAGCGCTAGTCCTACATTGTTGGGTAATACTAAATTATAATCCCAAGATCCCCATATTATACCATGACGACTGACAAATAAATTCCATCCTTTTTTAAGATCGAGTTTATAATCTTTGCGGTAGGTACTATTGGGTTGTATTTTTTCTTCTTTTATTTTTTTTCCATTTAAATAATAATCTCCCCACCAAACTCCTGCAATTACTTCTTGATTTTTTGGCGTGTATATATATGTATAAGCAAGCGAAGTATGATTTTCATTATAATCTTTTAGTGTTTTATCATTAGTAGGTATTCTAAAAGAATAATTGTCCTCATTACTATTTAATACAAATATTCCAATTAAGTTTTGGGCTACTATTTCTTGTTGAGTAAGATGGGGAATAGTTCTTGGTGTTAATTTTCCCCATTGAGATTGATCTGTTAATAGTACAGGTGATGTCCAAGACTTAGTATCTATATTGGGTTTATTCCAATTTACATCTACACGAGTATCTACATTTTCTATTGACCCTGTTGCAAAAGAAAAACGAGCAGCAGATTGATCATAACTTAATGATTTTTTACATAGCCAATCTGTTTTAATATCTAAATCAATATTTCTCCCACCATCATCTATACTTCCCCAAATAGTAAACCCTCCTTTGTAGTCATACAGTTGGTATGTAACCATTCCATTACTAAGTGCCTTAACGGCTATTGTATTTTTTCCTTTTGTAAGATAGGGAGCTATATCATAGGAATCATAAGTAGGGTGTGCATGATATGATCTTGCAGGACCAAATCCAATATAGACTTCATTTATATATAGTGCATATCGAGAATCAGCATAAAGATTTAGGGTCGCCTTAGATGTAGTGTTGGTGAGATTTATCTCTTTTCTAAAATAGACATACTCGTTTCTTTCTCCACCATCAGGTCTAACCCACATTATATCTTGTGAATAAGCAATATTCAATTGAAATAATAACAAAAGTAAGATTAGGTTTTTCATACGACATCTATAATTAGTAAGACAATAAAGTAATTAATACATTTATTTGTCTCCATGATCTTTTTCCCAAATTGGAAGTGTTTCTTTAGCTCTTTTTCTTATAAAATGCATCAATGCTTCCAATTCTTCATCAGTAATATCTGGAAATGAAGGCATGCCCATATTATTTTTCATTCCATCTCTTACAACAGCAGTAAATGCTTTTTTGTCTAATGCCATAGGACTTGCTCTTAGATCGGGTGCCATTCCTCCGCTATACATATTATCTCCATGACAATTGAAGCATGTCCAATATTTATTCCTCCCTGTTATCGCTAACTTTTCATTTATCACAAAATCTTTATCAACAATTGGTTTAGGAAAATTTGGAGGATCTAAAGCAGGCATATCAATTTTTCCATCTAAAGAAAAAGTAAGTAATCTACGAGTATGATATCTATATGACCAACCAAGATCATATACATTTTTGCCACCTCTTGCCCAACCACCACCAAAACCAACTAATATAGAAATGTATTGTTTACCTTTGATTTTGTAGGTTATTGGAGGAGCAGAAATACCCAATCCAGCATTATATTCCCATACGATCTTTCCTGTGGTTGCATTGTATGCTAAGAGTTTTCCGTCTGATCTTCCTTGAAATACGAGGTTCCCGCCCGTTGTCATTGTACCAGCATTCCAAAATACATCTTGAGGTACGATCCATGCTGCTTCTTGCTTGATAGGGTCCCAACCTTGTAAAGAAGCTGGGTAATCTCTTGGTTGTTTGTCAGCTGGTGAAAGACCTACACCGATTCCACCAGAAAAATCTTTAGCTTGAAAATCTTTTAGATTCTGTCCTTCAATAGAGTATTTTTCTGCATGATGTAGAGTCGGTATATACACCAATCCTGTTTGAGGACTATAAGACATAGCATGCCACGAATGACCACCCCAAGCACTTGGTGCAATATCAATAGGACCTTTGTCATACCTTGCTCCATCTGCAAATACTGGTTTTCCTGTTTTCAGATCAATATGTGTTGCCCATGTAGTTTCTGTAAATGGTTCTGCTGAGATTAGTTTTCCTGTTTCACGATTTATTACATAGAAAAAACCGTTTTTGGGTGCATGGACGATTGCTTTAATATCTTTTCCATCTATTTTGAGATCTGCTAATATTATATCCATGGATGAGTTATAATCCCACGATTCTCCAGGAGTGGTTTGGTAGTGCCAGAGGTATTCTCCAGTATCAGGTTTAAGTGCTACAATCGAACATAAAAATAAATTATCTCCCCCTTCAGGACTTCTTATCGCTCTGTTCCATGGCGATCCATTGCCAGTTCCTATATACAGCACATCCAATTCTTCATCATAGGTAAACCCATGCCACGCATTACCGCCACCTCCATGTTTCCACCATTCTCCTGTCCATGTTTCAGCAGCCATTTTCATAGCATCATTTTCAAAACCATCTGCTGGATTCCCAGGAACAATAAAAAACTTCCATGCTTCTTTCCCTGTCTCTGCGTCATAAGCTGTAATAAACCCTCTTGCCGGTCCTTCCTCTGTTCCGCCATTTCCTATTACAACCAATCCTTTGAAAGCTTTTGGAGCGCCAGTAATATATAATGACCGCTTCGGATCAAAAGTTACTGCAGACCAGACTTTTTTACCACTTTTAGCATCTATAGCTATTAATCTACCGTCCCAAGTAGCTGTATATACCTTATCTTTATAATAAGAGATACCTCTATTGTGTTTCCAGCCAGCTTGACGTTTTCCTTTTATTGCGTCCCCTACTTTAGGGTCATAGGTCCATATTTGTTTTCCTGTGACGGCATCCACTGCTCTTATGATATTCATTGTACCAGTAAAATACATTATACCATTTACAACCAAGGGAGTAGATACAAGACTTACATCATTGTCAAGATCTACAAACCAATCGACTTTAAGGGAAGATACATTATCAACATTTACATCTGATAATGGACTGAATCGTCTTTCGTTGTGTGTCCGTCCATATGCTAACCAATCACTTGTTTGGGTTTCGTCAGCAATTGCTTTATCATCAATTACTCTTCCACTTCCTATTGGCTTTAGTTTGGTATCCTCACCACAAGAAAACATTATAAGACTTAATAATAAGAATAGTAAGTTTTTGATTAGTTTATTCATTACTCTTTCATTTCATTTTTAGAATTGCAATTTTACAATTCCATTAATTCAATATTTTTAAATTCGATCGGATGACTCTCACTCTGTAGTGAAAAATAACCATCGATTACAGGTTTTCCTTCTTTTGCTTTCCATTCGGGAGTGTCGGGAGTATATTCTCCGCCATAGATAGGCTTAGTACATCGCGATACTTCTTTTCCATTGACATATTGTACAATTAGGGAATCACTAAGTACCAAAACTTCAAAATCTACCCAAGATTCATCATATATCGTTTCAGAATTTGAATCTATACAATGTTGAGTTACTAATTTTCCTTTCATATTTACGTGCATTCCAGGGGTACAGATATTTCCAGTAGGTCTGCTTTTTTTAAGATCATATCCACCCAATAGTTGGGCCTCTAATGATACAGGAAATTCCTGGTTAACTCCCATACTTTGTGGAGATTGACTATGTAGCATTATTCCACTATTTTTTATAGCCCAACTACCAATTTCTTCTACTTGCTCACCTACAAACCTATACTTTAATCTCAATTTATATTTAGATAATGGTTTGTTGTAAAACAAATGCCCAAATGCTCTTCCTTTGTCACCACCAAAATCAAATTTTCCTTCATAGTCACTATAAGACACTTTAAGAATTCCATTTTCTACTCTAAACGTATTTTTAAAATTTTCAGATGTAGGATGTCCATTTATTTTCACTGTCCAATTATCCAAGTTTTTTCCATTAAATATAGATATCCATTCTGGGGAGGGCATATTTTTTTCCTTACAATTAGTAAGTAATGTAATAAACAATAAGGACAAAACGATAGTAATATATTTCATATAATTTTCTTTCAAAATTGTAGTAGGCTTGCAAACTTAATGATTTAACTTGTATATACAAATATTAATTTTATATTTGTTTATGCCTTAAAATAAGCGTTACAATTAGTAATATATCTTACACAAATTAACATATTTATATTAATGAAAAAATCAATACAGTTTCAACTTTCGACAATGATGTTTCTTGAGTTTTTTATTTGGGGAGGATGGTTTGTTACACTTGGCTCTTTTTTGGGAAACAATCTCAGCGCAAATGGAGCACAAACAGGAATGGCGTACTCCACACAATCATGGGGAGCGATTATTGCACCATTTATAATAGGATTAATAGCAGATCGATTTTTTAATGCAGAAAAAATATTAGGAGTACTACATATTATTGGGGCTATCCTTATGTATCAGATGTCAAAAGCTACAAGTTTTGATGTTTTTTACCCTTACATATTTGGTTACATGATAGCATATATGCCGACATTGGCTTTGGTCAATTCTATAGCATTTAATCAAATGAAAGATTCTACCAAAGAATTTCCTTTAGTAAGAGTATTTGGTACTGTAGGTTGGATATTAGCTGGGTGGGTTATTAGTTTGGTATTTAAATGGGATGCAATAAATAGTATCCAAGATGGATTACTATCAAATACTTTTTTGATGGTTGCTGTTGCATCTGCCATTTTAGGTGTTTTTAGTTTTACATTACCCAAAACTCCTCCTACTTCTGATGGTAAAGTTACATTTGGTGATATAATAGGCTTAGATGCACTAAAATTACTAAAGGATCGTAACTTTTTAGTTTTCTTTATGGCTTCAGTTTTAATATGTATTCCATTGGCATTTTATTATCAAAACATCAGTTTGTTTTTAACAGAGAATAAGGTTGATAACTCTACAACGTGGGCTACTCTTGGACAGATATCCGAAGTATTGTTTATGTTATTATTACCGTTTTTCTTTAAGAAATTTGGTTTTAAAAAGACGATTATTGCAGGTATGTTGGCATGGATAATAAGATACGTTCTATTTGCTTTTGGAGATTCTGGGGATTTGTTTTTTATGGTGATTTTGGGAATAGCATTACATGGTATATGTTATGATTTCTTTTTTGTATCAGGACAAATATATACAGATTCAAAAGCTGGCAATAAAGTAAAAAGTGCCGCACAAGGTCTGATTACTCTTGCTACATATGGTATCGGAATGTTAGTAGGTTTTATAGTAGCAGGAAAAATTGCAGATGCTAATATTGTAGCTGATATACATGATTGGAAAAACATTTGGATATTTCCAGCGTTATTTGCAGCAGTAGTAATGGTATTATTTGCTATGTTTTTCAAAGATGAAGCCATTGATTATAAATCTTAAAAAAGGATCTTAATTATAATTAAAATAGAAATGAGAGAAATAAAAGTATTATCATTATTAAGTTGTTTGGTCTTTCTGAGTTTAATGCTAACAAATTGTAGTCAGAAAAAATTAATTCAACCCAAGAAAGAAAACACATTGACACAAATAGAAAAAGCAGACGGATGGATTTTGCTTTTTGATGGACAGACATCTGACGGATGGAGAGCATATAAAAAAGATTATTTTCCAAGTGGATGGATAATAGAGCAAGGAGCAATCAAATGTTTGGCATCTGGCAATACTGGAGGGTCAACTGAAGGAGGGGATATAATTTATAATCAAAAATATGATAATTTTCATCTTAAGTTAGATTGGAAAATTTCAAAAGCTGGTAACTCGGGTGTTTTTTATAGAGCTAAAGAAAAACTAGACTATATATGGAAAACAGCACCAGAATTTCAAATATTAGATAACGAAAACTATAGTGATGCTGACCTTGGAGTCGGTAATAAACGAAAAGCAGGGGCACTATATGATTTGATATCTGCAGTACCACAAAACGCTAATAAATATGGTGAATGGAACCAAATAGAAATATTAGCGCAAAATGACCTTATCACTTACAAAATGAATGGTGAAAAAATTCTTAGTTTCCGATTATGGACACAAAAATGGAACGATATGGTCGCCAAAAGTAAATTTCCAGAATTGAATCCAGACTGGGCAAATGTTGCTAAAAATGGTTACATTGGATTTCAAGACCATGGAGATAATGTATGGTTTAGAAATATAAAAATTAAGGAACTGTAACGGAATAAAATGGGCAAATTAAAAATGGGGATGATTGGTGGTGGACTAGGATCCTTTATAGGAGATGTACATCGCAAAGCTGCAACATTAGACGGTATGATAGAGCTAGTTTGTGGGGCATTTAGCAGTACAGGAGCAAAGTCAAAAAAATCAGGTAAAGCACTTTTTCTTGAAGATAGTCGCTGTTATACTTCTTATCAAGAGATGATAATGGCAGAAAAAAAACTTCCCATCGGAGAGCGAATGGATTTTGTGTCCATAGTTACGCCCAATCACATGCATTTTGCACCAGCAAAAATGGCTTTAGAAAACGGTTTTAATGTAGTGTGTGACAAACCTATGACCTTAACTATAAAGGAAGCTAAAGAACTTTGTGATATTGTACATTCTACGGGACTACAATTTGCACTTACACACAATTATCCTGGAAGTTCAATGGTTAAGCAAGCAAGAGCAATGGTGGCTAATGGCGATATTGGAAAAATAAGAAAAATACAAGTTCATTATTTGCAAGGTTGGTTAGCAACCTCAATAGAAAAAACAGGTCAAAAACAAGCTTCTTGGAGAGTTGACCCAACTAAATCTGGTATTGGAGGAGCATTAGGAGACATTGGGACCCACGCAGAAAACCTTGTAGAGTATATCACAGGAATGGATATTGTAGAATTGGCAGCAGATCTAAGCAGTTTTGGAGCAGGTAGAGTACTTGATGATGATGGCAATATCTTAATAAGATTAGAAAATGGAGCAAAGGGAATAATGTCATTTTCTCAAATTGCAGTTGGAGAAGAGAATAATCTCTCGATAAGAATATATGGAGAGAAAGGAAGCTTAGAATGGAACCAAGAAAACCCAAATCAGTTGATTACAAAATGGTTGGAAAAACCTCAAATTATATATACACCAGGAGGAAACAACTTGTACCCAATAGCAGAATCTGCTTCAAGAATACCATCGGGTCATCCAGAAGGATATTTAGAAGCTTTTGGGAATGTATATAAAAACTTCGCTTTACAATTGTTGGCTATCAAAAAAAGAGAAAAGATAAAAAACCCAGATTTTCCGTCTGTAATTGATGGTTTAAGAGGCATCCAATTTATCCATGCAGCGGTGAAAAGTAGTTTGAATAATGCCGCTTGGGTAAAAATATAGTTATTCTTTACACCTTTATACTTTGCAATTTTTTAATCTTTTTTTACCTCTTCAACACACTTACATGGTTACTGGACTTTTATTTTCTCAACTTGGATATGAATTAGGTGAAACAGCAACTGTTATTATTAGAGCACCAAAAATAGATTTTTTAACTTCAAAATCTAAATGTCAATTAATTCCTCTTAATGGCCAATCACCTCACAGTGCTAGTTGTATATATTGGGGCGAAATATGGAATAGCAATTGGTGGATTATTGACTTTAATGATATAAAAGAAGAAGGAGAATGGGATATCCAGGTTGTAGATAGCGATAATATAAAGTTATCTGCAAAACAACTTAGAGTAAAAAGAAATGTACTATGGGACAGCACATACGAATATGCTGCAGTCGATATGTTGGAGCGCCGAAAACATTTTACAGACTTAGGTGCTGGGTGGCAAGATGCGGGTACATTATGGGTAGAAAGTCCTGCACACAGTGGTTCAATAATATGTCTTGCTGACTTATCAAAGCATAATAATAGCAGAATTAATAATAGTTTTTTAAAAAGAATCTACGAGCAAATAACAGTGGGGGCAGACTATCTTGTAATGACGCAGCAAAAAGCTCAAGAAAATGGTCACCCAAAAGGTGCTATGTGTCATGATTTGTTAAAACAAGAAAAATATGTCTTATCTAACGATATTCTAAAAGCAGTTGTAGCCCTATTTAAAGCCGCTGCTGTCCTACCCAAAAGGTACACAGAAAAAATTGAATCGTATAAAAATGCAGCCAATACAGGATTTGCATATTTATTGACACATGCAAAGCCAAATGGAGATACAGGATATAATCGAAAACAAAGAGGACTCCCATCAAATACTGATATTCCAAAACATGAATGGCTAACAAGAGATTTAGTTTTCTTTTGTTGGGCAGCACTCGAGAGTTATAAATCAGGAAACATAAAACACAAAGCTCGGTGTATTGATTATGCAGATCAAATTATAAAAAGACAGATTACAATCGAAAATTCTGAAAAGGGTTATTATGGACATTTTAGGGAGTTTGATAGTTTACCGCACAGCGAAAACCTTTGGATTCATGGGGTAGATGGTATATTTGGAGCAGATGTAGGAGGTGTGTTTCCTAATTATCTTATACCTTTTTTCGAAATGATTGAGCTTTGGCACGATCATGAAAAAGTAACTTTGTGGAGATCCTCATTGCAGCATTATGCAGAAGGTTTTTTAATACCGACGTGTAGTAAAAATCCTTTTAATCTTGTTCCGTTGGGTATATTTGGTGACGAAGGCCCAATATGGTTTGCTGGTCCGTTTCATGGTACTAATGTAACCTATGGGTACACTGCTGCTATAGCAATAAAACTATCCGTATTATTAAATAACCCGAAACTTAAAATAATAGCAACATCTAATTTGCAATGGATTGCAGGATTAAATGCAGGAATAACCAAAGAAAGCCTGAGTGCAAGTGTTGTTCATTCTGAAGATATCGATAAAAACACTGCTATTCCTACCAGTATGATTTGTGATATTGGTAATAAACATTCTGGAAGTTGGTTTAAAACAAGAGGTGTAATATGTAATGGGTTTTCTACAGGATCACAGTTTCTTATGGATACTGACCCCACTAAAGAAAATGATGGCCCCTTTGCATTTACGGACGAAGACTGGATTCCACATTCTGCTGCTTGGATCACAGGACTTATGGCATTGAATGATATTAACAATGTAGAGGATGTATAATAAGTGACTCCAAGTAGAAATTACGTTAAAGCAAGGTTAAATCACTCAAAAAGGGAAAACAGAAAGTAAAAAAATTACGTTTTGTAGAGAGAAAAATATAATAAACATGGTTTAATTATATAAAATAAGGCAAAATCAACAATTTTGCTGTCGATTACTCCTTGATAATCAAAAAAATAGTAATTTTGTCGCCCTATGAAAAAAAGCATCCTATTTCTTGCAATATTAATCACATTGATTTCTTGTAAATCTGAATTTGAAAGCGTCAGAACAAGTAATGATCCAGCGTTAATATATCAGAAAGCGTTAGATTTTTATGATAAAGAAGATTGGATTAAAGCCCAAACACTATTAGAACTTTCTATACCTAATTATAGAGGTAAAGACGAGGCAGAAGAATTGTTTTTTAAGTACGCTATGGCACATTACCTAAATGACGAATACATCTTATCAGCACACTACTTTAAAAGTTTTGCTACTACGTTTTATAACAGCGATAAGAGAGAAGAAGCAGAATTTATGTCTGCATATTCTAATTTTAATATGTCACCTAATGCTAAATTAGATCAAACAAATACGGAAAAAGCTATTGAAGGTTTTCAGTTATTTATCAATGCGCACCCTAAAAGTGAGCGAGTAGAAGAATGCAATAATCTAATAGATAAACTTAGAGTAAAGTTAGAGAAAAAAGCATTTATGCAAGGTGATTTATATTACAACATTGGTCAATACCAATCTGCTGTAAAATCTTTTGAGAACATGCTAAATGATTTCCCTGATTCTAAAAATTCAGAACAGGTAAGGTTTTTGATGTTAAAGTCTAGTTATAGGTTAGCAGAAAAAAGTGTTTACTCAAAAAAAGAGGAACGATATAGTGCTGTTGTAGCGTTATATAATAAATTCATAAAGAAACATCCAACTTCTAAATACAAAAAGGAAGCTGTAGGTATAAATAAGAATACACAAAAAGAACTAAAAAAATTACAAGCATGAGTGATATTAAAAGTAGAGTACAACGATTAGATCCAAATATTGAAGCGAGGGATGTAAAAACAATCGCTGCAACAACAGGCAATATTTATGAGGTTTTGACAATTATCTCAAAAAGAGCGACGAGTCTATCTCAGGATATTAAAAAAGAACTTTATGGTAAATTAGAAGAATTTGCTTCTACTACTGATGCCATTGAAGAAATTCATGAGAATAAAGAACAAATCGAAATATCGAAATTTTACGAAAGACTTCCTAATGCTGTAATTATAGCATATAACGAATATATGGAAGATCAGTTAGAATATAGACACAGAGACGCCGAATAAGAGTTTTATTGACGTGATGATTTCTTATTGCTTATTTCAGACTATAAATATAAGATATTTCAACAAACAAAAAAACCGAGTTATATTTTGAACAGCTTAGCAAATAAACATATTATCCTGTGTATTACAGGATCAATAGCAGCTTATAAAGCCGCATCTTTGGTTAGGTTGCTCATAAAATCTAAAGCCGAAGTAAGAGTTATAATGACTCCTTCGGCTTGTTTGTTTATTTCCCCGCTTACCCTATCCTCCTTATCTAAACATGAAGTAATGACAGAAGTTACTGATGGAAAAAGTTGGAATAATCATGTTGAATTAGGTTTGTGGGCAGATGCTATAATAATTGCTCCCGCTACAGCGAATACAATTGCAAAAATGGCAAATGGTATAGCAGACTCAATGTTGGTGGCAACGTACTTGTCAGCTAAATGTCCTGTATATATTGCACCAGCTATGGATCTTGATATGTGGGTACACCCATCTACAATTAACAATATTGATAAACTAAAGTCATATGGGAATAGTATAATACCTGTAGGAGTTGGCGAATTAGCAAGTGGACTATCTGGTGCCGGAAGAATGGCAGAACCAGAAGATATTGTTGTCTATCTGGATCAAGAATTGAGTAAGACACAAGACCTAACACAAAAAAAAATAGTAATAACAGCAGGACCTACCTATGAAGCAATCGACCCAGTTAGATTTATTGGAAATCATAGTTCTGGTAAAATGGGGATCGCAATTGCAAAAGAATGTGCAAGTAGAGGTGCTAAAGTAGAATTAATATTAGGTCCTTCTAAATTATCAGTATCTCATCCCAATATCAAATGTACTAGAGTTGTATCAGCAGACGATATGTATAATGTTTCAATGTCGCATTTTGAAGATTGTGATGTTGCAATAATGGCTGCAGCAGTGGCTGATTATACACCTGATGAAGTATCTAATGTAAAAATTAAAAAGAAAGAAGGAGATTTAAATTTAAAATTAAAGCGAACAAAAGATATTGCTAAACAACTAGGAAAAGATAAAAAAAATCAAGTCTTAATCGGCTTTGCATTAGAAACTAATGATGAAATTATTAATGCAAATAGAAAAATACAAACGAAAAACCTAGATTTTATCGTTCTAAATTCGTTGAATGATTCAGGAGCTGGATTTGGACACGATACCAATAAGGTAATTATTATAAAATCTGATGGAAATACCATTCCGTTTGATTTAAAAACGAAGTCCGAAGTAGCAGTTGATATTGTCAATGTATTGATAAAAACTTTGAAAGAAAAAAATTAATGAAAAAAATAATCCAAATATTGTTCTTGTGTGTTTTAGTTTTAGGAAGCGCTACTCTAAGTGCTCAAGAATTTAACTTAAATGTAAAAGTATCTGCTCCAAATCTTAAACTTGTTGATCCTAAATTGTTTGATAATTTGGAAAAAGAAATGGAAGAATTTATGAATTCAACTACTTGGACCGATCAAATATTTGAAGCTCATGAAAGAATAATTGGTAACATTCAAATAACGATTTCAGAAGAACTATCAAAAACATCATTTAAGGGTGAAATCGTTATCCAAACTAGTAGACCGGTATATAATTCTACTTACCTCTCACCAGTATTAAGATACCTTGACAGAAACCTTACATTTTCTTATGATGGATTGAGACCTATACAAAAGACAACTGATGGATATATAGACAATTTTTCTTCAATATTAAGTTTCTATGCGTACTATATGTTAGGAGCAGACTTTGATACGTACTCTAATATGGGAGGTGATAAATATTTTGAAAAAGCTTACAATATCTATAATAACCTACCAAGTAATCTACAACGAGGACCTGGATGGACTCCAGATAATAATAAGCAACAAAATAGGTACTACTTAATAGAAAATATTAGAAGCCCAAAATTTAGAAGATTCAGAACAGCAATGTATAATTATCATCGATTGGGAATGGATAAGATGTATAATGATGTAAATAATGGAAGAACAGTATTGTTAGAAGCAATTACAGATGTAGGACGTGTTAATAAAGAAGTTAATAACTCTATATTGACGAGAATGTTTTCTGATACCAAACGACTTGAAATTGTTGATGTTTTTATAATTGCAACACCATCCGAAAAAACTAAGGTCAAAAACATTATGATGAGTATAGATCCTACTCAAAGTAATGCATATCGAGAATTAAGATAAAAACACTTTATTTAAGCCAAATAATAATAATATATACTTGTTTTGAAGGTAGTATCGCTATCTTTGAGCTTTATTTCATATTCAAATAATTACACATGTTAGTAACAAAAAAAGCCCCAAACTTTACAGCTGCAGCTGTATTAGGAAACAACGAAATAGTAGAAGACTTTACGCTATATGATAACTTAGGAGAAAAAGGAACTGTTTTGTTCTTTTATCCTCTTGATTTTACATTTGTATGTCCATCAGAAATTATCGCATTTGACCATAGATTGGAAGAGTTTAAATCTAAAGGAGTCAATGTAATTGGTATATCTGTAGATTCTGAATTTAGCCATTTTGCTTGGAAAAACACACCAGTAAATAAAGGTGGAATTGGACAAGTAAGATTTCCATTAGTAGCAGATAAAACTAAAAAAATTACAAAGTCATTTGATATTTTACTTGACAAATCAGTTGCATTAAGAGGATCGTTTTTATTAGATGCTGATGGTACAGTACGTCACTCAGTAATCAATGATTTACCATTGGGTAGAAACATTGACGAAATGATTAGAATGGTAGATACTATGTTATTTACTAATGAGCACGGAGAAGTTTGTCCTGCTGGATGGCAAAAAGGAGACGCTGGTATGACAGCAACTACAGATGGTGTAGCTGACTATCTTACTACGAACTCTGATGCACTATAAAAACAGACACTTTGTAATGCAAACATCAAGAATAGAGCAGCAATTAATCTGCTCTATTCTTAATTTTCCCTTTTTATGAAACGCATAGCTATTTTTGCTTCTGGTTCTGGATCAAATGCTTTAAAAATTATTGAGCATTTTGAAAACAACGCTAATATTGAAGTAGCCTTAATCGTAACCAACAAAAGAAAAGCTGGCGTCTTAGCTCATGCTAATTTTTTTAATATTGCACAGCTTATTATCAATAAATCTTATTTTCGACGAGAATGTATTCTTAATGTTCTTAAAAAAGAAAAAATAGACCTCATCGTACTTGCTGGTTTCTTATTGTTAGTTCCTAAATATTTAATTACTGCTTTTCCTAATAGAATTGTAAACATACACCCATCTCTATTACCAAAATATGGAGGCAAAGGAATGTATGGACACCATGTCCACGAAGCTGTAAAATCAAATAGTGAAAAAGAATCGGGGCTAACAATTCATTATGTAAATGAAGAATTTGATAAAGGATCTCATATATTCCAAGCAAAAATTGATATTCTACCAATTGACAACCCAACAGATATTGCAAAGAAAGTTTTAAAACTAGAACACAAGCACTATGCTAAAGTTATTGAAAAAGTTCTTATAGAATTGTAAGAGCAAAGGAATTTAAAAATGCAAAAGCAGGAATTGTTCTATATATTTGATGTGTATGGAAGTTGGTGACAAGCTAAAGTCATAATTGATTATTTTAGAAATATATCATTTATTTTTTGATACAAAACAACGATGATCTAATAAATTTCGCCCAAGCTTATTGTCCCATTTTTATAAATTATAAAATCTCACACAACATTATATAGTTTTTATCTATATAGATATAGGTTTTATTAATTTGATTAATAGTGTTGTGCAATATATATTTGCATCAGTACTAATCAAATAAACATTATAAAAATGAAAAAAACAGCAATATTTATCTTGTCATTATTTCTTTTTTCTGCTTGTCAGAATAATAATGGTAATTCAGTAGATGGAGTTTCAGGAGCAACAGTTACTACAAAAAGTGAATTAAACAAAAGGTCGGCGGCTAACAGTGATTGGTGGCCAAACCGATTAAATTTAGAGTTATTACGCAAGCACTCAACATTAACAAACCCTATGAATGAGGATTTTGATTATGTTAAGGAGTTTAAAAAATTGGATTATATAGCCTTAAAAAAAGATTTGCGTTCACTTATGTCTGATTCGCAAGATTGGTGGCCAGCAGATTTTGGGAGCTATGCAGGTTTATTTATTAGAATGGCTTGGCACAATGCAGGTACCTACCGTTCTGGTGATGGTCGTGGAGGTTCTAGGTCAGCACAACAAAGATTTGCACCACAAAATAGTTGGCCGGATAATGCCAATTTGGATAAAGCAAGAAGATTGCTTTGGCCAATTAAGAAAAAATATGGAAATAAAATTTCTTGGGCAGATTTAATGATCCTTACGGGAAATGTAGCATTAGAATCTACAGGCTTCAAAACTTTTGGTTTTGCAGGCGGTAGAACAGATGTTTGGCAACCAAATGAAGATGTCTATTGGGGAGCAGAAGAAAAATGGTTAGATGATAGTAAACGTTATGAAGGAGATAGAAAACTTGAGAATCCGTTAGCCGCAGTTCAAATGGGATTAATTTATGTAAACCCAGAAGGACCAAATGGTAATCCTGACCCTCTTTTAGCAGCTAAAGATATTAGGGAGACATTTGGAAGAATGGGTATGAATGACAAAGAAACTGTAGCATTAATTGCTGGTGGCCACACACTAGGTAAATCACACGGAGCAGCTAGTGCATCTCACGTAGGGTCTGACCCAGAATCATCACAAATAGAAGCACAAGGATTTGGTTGGAAAAGTGATTATAAATCAGGTAAAGGTGCTGATGCAATTACATCAGGATTAGAAGTTATATGGACATCTACACCTACAAAATGGAGTCATTTATTCTTTTTTAATTTATTTGAAAATGAATGGGAATTAACAAAAAGTCCAGCAGGTGCTCATCAATGGGTTGCTAAAAATCCTACAATGAAGGTTCCTGATGCTTTTGATTCTGAAAAAATGCACAACCCTACAATGTTTACGACAGATTTATCTCTACGTTTTGATCCTATATATGAAAAAATAGCAAGGGATTTTTATAAAAACCCTGATACATTTGATGACGCATTTGCAAGAGCTTGGTTTAAATTAACACATAGAGACATGGGTCCAAAATCTACATACATAGGGCAGGAATCACCAACAGAAGATTTGATATGGCAAGATCCAATTCCTAATGCGAACTATAAAACTATTAGCCAAAATGACGTTGAAAGTTTAAAAACTCAAATTTTAAATTCAAAATTAACCATAAGTGAAATGGTAACAACAGCTTGGGCATCTGCTTCTACTTACCGACATTCTGATAGAAGAGGTGGTGCAAATGGAGCAAGAATTCGTTTAGAACCACAAGTAAATTGGGCTGTTAATAATCCTAAACAATTGAAAAAAGTATTGACAGTATTAGAAAATATACAAAAAGAATATAATAATAAGTCAAATTCTAAAAAAGTATCAATAGCAGATTTAATAGTATTAGCAGGTACTACAGGTGTAGAAAAAGCAGCAAGAAATGCTGGCTACAACTATAAAGTTCCATTTACTTCTGGTCGTACAGACGCTATTCAAGAACAAACAGATATTCTTTCATTTAATCTTCTTGAGCCTATGGCTGACGGTTTTCGTAATTATTTAAAAACAAAATATACATTATCAACAGAAGAATTATTAGTAGATAAAGCACAATTACTAACGCTTACTGCTCCTGAAATGACAGTATTAGTAGGAGGAATGAGGGCATTAAACGCAAATTTTGATGGAAGTAACAATGGTATATTTACTAAAAGTAAAAATAAATTAACCAATGATTTTTTCGTTAATTTACTTGGCATGAACGTTGAATGGGAAGCATCATCAGACACAAAAGAAGAGTTTGTTGGAAAAGATATTAAGACAGGAACTAACAAATGGACGGCAACAAGAGCGGATTTAATATTTGGCTCAAACTCTGAACTTAGAGCATTGTCAGAATATTATGCAAGTGATGATTCTAAAGAACAGTTTGTACAAGATTTTATCTCTGCATGGACAAAAGTAATGAATCTTGATAGATTTGAATTAGTTTATAAATAAGATTTAATATATAATAACCAACTTTTTTTAAGAGGCTATCAAAAAAAGGTAGCCTCTTTTTTTATTTTAAAAATTGTCTAAAAAGTGTATTTTAAAGTGTTGTTTTAAAAGACTTATTTCTAATAACTACTTGATGTTCAATGTCTTCTTTTTGATAGCATCGCTGCTCTGATTATTAGAGTCTTTTCTGCGGAATATTCGTAATCATACCGATAACCCATCTATCTCACCACTAATGTATCTCAAATAATTTAACTAACTTTGGTAGTAGTTTATTACAGACTGCCGTTATGCACACTTAGTGAATACTTAAATATTTACATTATCTTTCAGCCTAAACTATAAAGACATGAATCTTTTTTTTCAATTAAATACAGCGCCATTATTTACCAATGATGCCACTGTTCTTGGACTATTAATTGCTGTACTGGCAGCGATATTTTATACTTCTGAGTTAGAGTCCAAAGCTTGGAAGAAGTTTTATACTTTTGTTCCTGCATTATTGTTGTGTTATTTTATACCAGCAATTCTCAATTGGCCTCTTGGTATTATTGCTCCAGAATGGTATGACTCTGGTATTTATAATTTTGCAAAAGAAAATTTGGGGCTTATACTTTCTCCAGACTTATCTTATAGTGAAATTAATGCCTTATTTGATAAAAATGGAATAGATAGTAATCTTTACAAAGGTTTTCAACGACATTCTAATTTGTATTTTGTAGCGTCTCGATATTTACTTCCGGCAAGTTTATTATTGTTGTGTTTGAGTATAGATATTAAGGGACTATTCAACCTTGGTCCTAAGGCACTGATAATGTTTGGGGCAGCAACCCTTGGTATTATCATAGGAGGTCCAATAGCATTGTTGGTGGCTAGTAAATTAATGCCTGGAACTATTGGAGCAGATACCGATCAATTGTGGGGAGGATTAGCGACTATTGCTGGTAGTTGGATCGGTGGAGGAGCCAATCAAGCAGCTATGAAAGAAATATATGATGTGAAAGATAATTTGTTTGGTACTATGATAGTAGTTGATGTTGTTGTAGCCAACATTTGGATGGGTTTTCTATTGTATGGTGCTAATATTAGTGATAGAATAGACAAGACCTTAAAAGCTGACAACTCTGCAATTGAGGATTTGAAGAATAAAATTTCAGATTATAGAGCAAGTATTGAAGAAATGCCCACAACAACAAAATTGTTTTTATTGTTGGCAGTTGCCTTTGGAGGAGTTGGTATTGCCCATTTAGGTTCTGATATAATTGCACCATTTTTAAAATCTAATTATAAGTCATTTTTAGAAAGTTATAACCTTACAGCACTTACTTCTGGGTTTTTCTGGTTGGTTGTTATTGCCACTACAATAGGATTGCTACTTAGTTTTACTAAAGCTAAAAGATTAGAAGGAGTGGGAGCATCAAGATGGGGCTCAATATTTATTTATGTTTTGGTTGCCACTATAGGTATGAAGATGAACTTAGGAGAAGTGTTTAGTAATTTAGGTTTGTTTGCTATAGGAATTATCTGGATGTTGATTCATGTTACAATATTATTGATAACGGCCAAACTAATAAAAGCTCCGTTTTTCTTTGTCGCGGTAGGTAGTCAAGCTAATATTGGAGGAGCTGCATCTGCACCTATTGTAGCATCTGCGTTTAGTCCTTCTTTAGCCCCGGTAGGTGTTTTGATGGCTGTATTAGGATATGCTTTAGGTACTTATGGTGCGCTGATATGTGCACAATTAATGTGCTTAGTGGCTGGAGGAGATTGTTAAAAAGTATAAAGAAGATTCAGAAAGACACGCATAATCCAGACACTAAAAATTTCGCTAAAACAGCTAAATGATAATAAAAACCAGACGCATCTTCTGATGAATATTCTCACCATTTACAATGTTAAATATCGGAAGTAAGTTAAAATCTTTAGAAGGTTCTAAAAAGTATGTAATTGAATTAGAAAATGAAAAGACATTTTTTTCTAAAAAAAGTATTAGAAATAACAAAAGAACTTTTTGAATAAGAAGAAATCTATATAATTGAACTTAAAAAAAAGAAGATAAAAATTAAACAACGAACTGAAAATCATTATTTTGAAATTATTAATGAACTCACAAGAATATAAAAGAAATAATCAAAATTCAATAAAGGTAACTCCGTCTCCACCCATTTTGTCCTCTGGATGCCAATATTCTCTAATGTCTTTGTACTCTCTTGCTTTTGCGATCACAACTTTTCTTAATATTCCGCTTCCTTTACCATGTATAATTTTGAGCTGAAGCGCATTATTTATGATAGCTTTTTCTATAAACTCTTGCACATACTCTTCAGCATCTTTTTTGAGATAGCCTCGAATATCAAGCTTATTATCAAAATTTGAAGACTTTACAACAGCATCAGTATTAATACTTTTGGTAGTATATACGATTGGTTTTCCTGTAGGTAAAAGCTCACCAAGAGGCACTTCAATATTCATAAAACCTAATTCTATAGTTGCTTTATTTTTACTGATTGAGATTATTTTTCCAGTACTTCCACCAGATCTCATTTTTGCAAAACCACCAACCTGCAATTTTGCATCTATAAGTGCATTATCACCGTAGTAAACATCATCTTGTAATTGCTCAACTTCTATTTGGACTTTTTTACGTTTTTCTCGGTGTTGTTTAGCTATTTTTTTTGCTTCTTCAAGGCTATTTTTTTCTTTAATTTCTTTTAGTAAATTTTCGATAGCTCTATTGTCATGACTTGCCTCAATTAGTTTGGCTTCTTTTTGTTGAAGTTTGATTTTTTTTCTTCTAAATTCTATAGATTTGCTCATTTCATCATAAGCCTTTATCATTTTATCTAGCTTATCTTCTTTGTCTAATATAAGCGCCATTCGATTTTCAACTTCTTTTTTTTCTGCTTGCAAATTTGTTAATAATTCGTCTATTGCTTTTTCGTTTTTACCTGTTTTGTGCTTTGCATATTTGAGTACTTTATTAGAAAGCCCTGTTTTTTCTGCAATCTCAAAAGCAAACGAACTGCCAGGCTTACCTATCATGAGCTGATAGGTAGGAGACAACTTTGCTTTATCAAACTCCATAGATCCATTTAATACGCCTTTGGTTTTAAATGCAAAATATTTCAGATTAGAATAATGAGTAGTAATAACACCAAATGAATTTTGAAAGTTTAATTGTTTTAGGATAGCTTCTGCTATTGCACCACCAATTTTTGGGTCTGTTCCACTACCAAATTCGTCAATGAGGACTAAAGAATCTTGATCAGCATTTTCTAAAAAATACTTCATATTTTCTAATCTGCTACTATATGTACTCAAGTCATCTTCCATTGACTGTTGATCGCCAATATCTGTATATATTGATTTAAAAACCCCTATTTTACTATTGGCATCAGCTGGTATATGCATGCCAAACTGAACCATCATTTGGAGCAGACCTACAGACTTCATTGTTACAGATTTACCACCAGCATTAGGACCACTCAATACCAATATTCTATTAGCACCGTGAAGTTCAAGATTAAACGAAATTGTAGGCTTGTTAATTTCATTGTTTTTTAACAATAATAATGGATTATAGGCGACCTTAAAACCAAAATGTGGCTTATCTATAACATTGGGCCTATTAGCATCCATCAATATTGCTACTCTCGACTTAGCTCTTATAATATCGAATCTTATTAAAACAGATTCAATAATTGTTAATTCTTCAGCATATGGTCTTATCTGAGTACATAGATCTTTGAGTACTTTATATATTTCTTGCTTTCGTTCAGTATATAGATTGAATATTTCATTATTGATATGCATTACTTCTGTAGGCTCAATATATACTGTCTTTCCTGTTGAAGATTCATCGTGTATGATGC
This sequence comes from Saprospiraceae bacterium, assembly GCA_036479655.1. Classification (GTDB taxonomy): domain Bacteria; phylum Bacteroidota; class Bacteroidia; order Chitinophagales; family Saprospiraceae; genus CAJXUU01. The sequence goes on along the minus strand of JAZGFO010000126.1, from coordinate 5,770 downwards.
CACTAATTTTTCTTTTGTGTTCTGCGCTTATGGTCAATACTCGACGACCATTTCTAAGACTTTCATTGGTATCAGCTAAATATCCATCAGAACCATATTTTTTCAACTGTTTAGAAAACACAGAATCCAATTCTCTTTCTTTTGATCGTATAGCTTTATGAATACTAAGTAAAATTGGTGATGCATCAGGTCTTACTTCCCCCATATCGCCTAAGACCCTATCTATTTCCTTTAGAAGATTAGGATCTATTTCTATTTCCAAAAATATCTGATAAATAAGAGGATAAGATTGTCTTCTTGACTCGTCACCAAAAAACTCTATTAACACTTTTGCTAAATGTATGAGTCTATATATTCTTCTTATTGCATCTATTGAAAGCACATAACCTTCTTTTTTTAATAGAGGCACATCTTCACCCACAGATTCATAGGTTTCTAAAGGAATAGGATTTCCATCACGATCAGCTTTAATAAATTGATCTACCTGATCCAATTTAGTATTAATTTGATTTATATCTGTAAGCAGCTGTTCGTTTAATAATGCTTCTTTTGCCTTTTGTCCCAATAGCGCACCTTCGACAAGCAATAACACTTTATCAAATTCTACTTTTTCAAATATATCTTTTGGATACGTTTTTATCATGTCAATCAAATCCTAACTAATAATTATAATAAAATGCAAACATAGGTATAAAATATAGATTCTAATTATTGATTTATCAAAGAACCTTAATTAATAATTAGCAATAAAAATTGCAATAACCACTTATGGGGTTCTTCACTCAAACTTATAAAAGATATTGAAATAATAAAAAAAAGTGAATAAGAATACGCTATATCAAAAGTACCTCTATTTTTGTGTAACTAAAGAATAACATGAAATTTACAATACATAAGAAAGATATCTCTAGTAAAGCTAGAGCAGGTACTTTGAAAACAGCGCACGGAGAAATTCAAACTCCAATATTTATGCCCGTAGGGACACAAGGCACAGTCAAAGGAATACACCAAACAGAACTAATCGATCCTATAAAAGCCCAGATCATACTTGGTAATACGTATCATTTGTATTTAAGACCAGGAACAGACTTAATAAAACAAGCTGGCGGTCTTCACAAATTTATAGGATGGGACAAGCCTCTACTTACGGATAGTGGAGGATATCAAGTGTATTCTCTCAAAGGAATGCGTAAAATAAAGGAAGAAGGTGTGAAGTTTCAGTCACATATTGATGGCTCAAGGCACAATTTTACACCAGAATACGTAATGGATATTCAGCGAATTATTGGTGCAGATATAATGATGGCATTTGATGAGTGTACCCCATATCCTTGTGATTACGATTATGCTAGACGATCAATGCATATGACCCACAGATGGTTAGAACGATGTATCAAAAGATTTGATAATACTGAATCACTATATGGTTATGACCAAGCATTTGCACCTATAGTCCAGGGTAGTGTGTATCCAGATTTACGAAAAGAATCAGCTGAGTACATTGCTGGAACCAATAGAGAAATAAATGCTATTGGAGGTCTATCGGTAGGCGAACCACATGAAGATATGTATGCCATGACAGACTTAGTAACGGATATTTTGCCTATTGACAAACCTAGATATTTAATGGGTGTAGGATTGCCCGAAAACATATTGGAATCAATAGCTCTTGGTATTGATATGTTTGATTGTGTATTACCATCTCGAAATGGCCGCCACGGCATCTTATATACGTCAAAAGGCGTTATAAATATCAGAAACGCTAAATGGAAAGATGACTTTTCTGTAATTGATAGTGATAGCCCTTCTCCATCAAGTAGCTTTCATACTAAAGCTTATCTGCGGCATTTGTTTCAAGTCAAAGAATTGTTGGGGTCGCAAATAGCTACCTTACAAAACCTTTCTTTCTTTCTTTGGTTAGTAAATACAGCGAGAGAAAAAATAATGACAGGTGAATTTGCTGAATGGAAAAAGGAAACATTAGTAGATATTACTAGACGACTTTAATATTTTTTTTTCAAAAGAAATAATTAGTATTGCTAAAAAAACTAGACATATATATAATCAAAAAGTATTTAGGTACTTTTTTGTTTACAATATTGATGATCACTATGATCGCAATAGCTATTGATTTTTTTGAAAAGGTAGATAAGTTTTTAAAAGACGATGTTACTGTTCATCAGATAGTATTTGACTATTACCTCAATTTTATACCTTGGATTAATGGTTTATTATGGCCATTATTTGCATTGTTAGCTGTGATATTTTTTACTAGTCGATTAGCTGGTGATTCGGAGATTATCTCAATGCTAAGTGCAGGGATAAGCTACCAAAGGATAATGCGACCTTACTTGATAGCATCTATTATATTGGCAAGTATTCATTGGACTGCAAAAAACTACTTAATACCACATAGCAATAAGATAAAAGGCGAATTTGAAAGTGAATACATTAGAAAAAGTAACAAGAAGACGCTTAAAGACAACACACATTTTTTTCTTAATAAGAACGAAAAGGTTTACATCAAGTATTTTAGAAGATCTGACAGTACCGCTAATACTTTTAGGTTAGAAAAATTTAAGCAGGGAAACCTTTCTTACGTTCTTAAAGCAAGAAAATTGGAATATTTGAGTCCACCCAATAATTGGAAATTAGTAGATTTTGAATGGTTAAAAATAGATTCACTCAAAGAAGAGTTGTATCTCAGTCATGGAGAAAGTTATGATACTACTTTTAATTTTACACCGCAAGATGTGTTTAGATATTTTAATCAAATGGAAATGATGAATACTACCGATCTTCGTAACTTTATAGCTGTAGAGCAATCAAGGGGTATTGATACTGCTACCAAATACAAGACCGAATTGTACAGTAGAACATCAGATCCGTTTACGATAATTATTCTTACCCTATTAGGATTGGCAATAGCTTCGAGAAAGACTCGTGGAGGTATGGGGCTTCATTTAGCTATGGCAGTAATGCTAGGGTCGGCTTTTGTGATTTTGTCAAAGTTCAGTATGACTTTTTCTGCAAACCTTGGTATGCACCCTCTTTTAGGGGCTTGGATTCCAAATATTATATTTGGAATAATTACTATTTATTTGGTAAGAACAGCACAAAAATAGTTGATTTTAATATTCCGTTTTTGAGGGACTATTTGACTACAAGTAAGTCATTCTATCATTTTAAGAGATAACATAGGATGATTATACATCGTAAACCTTGACCACAGAGTAGTCACCTAAAGGTATGAGAACTATATATAGGCGGCTATAAAAATAAAAAAGCAAGTTATCAATTTGATAACTTGCTTTATATTTTTTACTGCATTTAAGATATTCCTACATGCAATTAATTTTTATGTTGTCTTGGTTTTATTACCAACTTACATCTTCTTCACTTACTTCAGAGTCTTCTTTTGAGACTGTTGCTGATTCTATGATAGGGTTTTCAGCTTCAAGTACTTGTTGTGCTTCCCATTCTGCTTGTCTTCTTTCGTATTGCTCATAATCAAAGTCAGGCATAAGCTCTGTTTTTACATGATTAATAGCATCATTCAATCCATTTTGAAATCTATTAAAATCTTCTTTGTACAAGAATATTTTATGTCTTTCGTAACCTTCTGCGTTGAATCTTCTAGTGCTCTCAGTCAATGTGATATAAAAATCTTCACCTTTTGTCTTACGAACATCAAAAAAATAAGTTCTTCTCTTTCCAGCTCTTACCTTTGAGGTATATACGCTCTCTAATCTGTTTTCGTTTTCCACTACTGCTATCAATTTTTATGTGAATTAAATTCATTTTACACCATAAATGTAAACAATCTTTTGAAAGGTAGAAATGTATTATTATTTTTTTTGAAAAATTTTGTGATTTTTGATCGATTTTACAATAAAATAATCTACAAAATTCAAAACTTATAAATACCTTAGTTGTTCATTTAACGCTTCGATTAATCACCAGACTCAATTTTTTTGAAAAATCTACTATATCTAAATAAATACTTTATTAAATACCGTGTTCGGTTTTTATTGGGTATTTTATTTGTAGGATTATCAAATTATTTTGGAGTGCTTATTCCTCAACAGATAAGAAAAGCTCTTGATTTTGTTCAAGGAAGTATTGTAAAGTACGAATCAGCAGATAGTGTTTTAAAGGAAGTTTTACATGGTGAGCTAGGTAATGCGTTGATGACATTTGCTGGTATTGTCATAGGGTTTAGTTTGCTTAAAGGTATATTAATGTATTGGATGCGACAGACAATAATAGTCATGTCAAGACTGATAGAGTACGACCTAAGAAAAGAAATATTTGAGCATTTAGAAAAAATGGACTTAGCGTATTACAAACGAAACAAAACAGGGGATTTCATGTCAAGAATTTCTGAAGATGTAAGCAAAGTAAGAATGTACCTTGGTCCTGCAATTCTCTATGGAATAAATATTGTGACGTTATTTACAATGACAATTTATGCAATGTTTAGTGTCAATGCTACCCTTACTTGGTTTACATTGATACCATTACCAATATTGTCAATAACTATCTTTTATGTGAGTAGCAAGATACACGATAGGTCTTCGCTTATTCAACAACAATTATCTACATTGACCAGTAATGCTCAAGAAGTATACTCAGGAATGAGTGTTATTAAATCTTATGTGAAAGAAAACCAGTTTGCTCATTTTTTTAAAGCAGAAAGTGAAGATTTTAAATCTAAATCTATGGATTTAGCGAAGATTAATGCACTTTTTTTTCCAGTTATGATCGTATTGATAAGTGCCAGTACATTGATTGTAATATATGTAGGAGGATTAGAAGTAAGTAAGGGCAATATCACTCCAGGTAATATTGCAGAGTTTATTGTATATGTCAATATGCTTACATGGCCAGTAACTTCTATAGGATGGATAGCATCAATAATACAGCAAGCAGAAGCTTCTCAATTAAGGATTAATAAATTATTAAATGAAGTTTCAGAATTAGACAAAACGGGTGTTGTTGATGGAAACCTTGATGTAGATATAGCATTTAAAAATGTAAGTTTTGTATATCCTGATACAGGCATAGAAGCACTAAAGAACGTATCTTTTACTTTGAAGAAAGGAGAAAAAATGGCAATAATTGGGCGCACTGCTTCTGGAAAATCTACTATTGCAGATTTGTTTTTGAGAATGTATGATGTCACAGAAGGGAGTATTACATATGGAGGAGTCGATATAAAGAAAATTAAAATTGATAATCTAAGACAAAAAATAGGCTATGTACCTCAAGATGTATTTTTGTTTTCTGATAGTGTTTCAAATAACATAGCATTTGGCAATAAAAACGTAACACAAAAAACAATAGAAAACTATGCCAGCTATGCAGCTATTCATAATGAAATAGAAAACTTGCCAGAGGGTTATCAGACAACTATGGGAGAGCGAGGAGTAACGTTGTCTGGGGGTCAAAAACAAAGAATTTCGATAGCAAGAGCGTTTATAAAAAACCCAGATATTGTTATTCTTGACGATTGTCTATCTGCCGTAGATACAGATACAGAACATAAGATAATGAACTATCTCAATGATGTACTTAAGGACAAAACAGCAATTATAATTACACATAGAATTACTAATTTAATATCATTAGATAAAATACTAGTTTTAGAAAATGGTGAAATATTGGAAATGGGAACCCATGAAGAACTAATAGAACAAAACGGATATTATAAAGATTTATTAGACCAACAGTTAGGAATTATGGGTTAGTAATTATAGGAGCGTCTTGT
>JAZGFO010000125.1:0-2229 GCA_036479655.1 Saprospiraceae bacterium | reverse complement strand
CTGTCAAAAATCTATTGATGGACAGATATGGATACGACAGTGGAGCAATAACAGGATTCAAACATGAAGCACCAAATACTAAAGGATTGTTAAAATTGGATTATAATATTTCTAACAATCATTCATTATCTTATACATATAACTTCTTAGATGCATTTAAAGACAAATCAGGTCACCCATCAGCAGTAGGGAGGAGAGGTCCAGATTTTATAACTTTACAAATGCAAAATTCTGGTTACACAATCAATAATAAGATATCATCACACTTAGTAGAATTAAAATCAGTTTTTGGATCTTCAATGTCTAACAAATTACAAGTTGGATTGACAAATTTTAATGATGCTAGAACCCCGTTTAGTACTCCATTTCCTGTGATCAATATCAATAAAGATGGTCAAAGATATATCGTAGCTGGACATGAACCATTCTCAGTTCACAACAGGTTAAAACAGGATGTTTTTCAAATTAATAACAATCTAAATATCTATTCTGGTAATCATACTTTTACAGTAGGTGCTGCATTTGAGAAATTTAGCTTTGATAATTCATTTAACTTAACTACTTACCAAGGTGTATTTGGACATATTCCTATTCCAGGAACATTCTTTAGTAGAGACTTTAGTTCTGTAGATGAATTTGTAGGATGGGTAAATGATGGCAACTTTGATGCTGCTGTTGAAAATGCACAAAATACATTCGACCAATTTGGTGGAGCAAATGGTGGTGAAGGAATAGATACTGATACGACAGCTGGATATCAAGGATGGGCACTTGCCGAAACTAACTTGGGACAGATATCGGTATATGCACAAGACGAATATCAAGTAAGTGACCAATTAACTATTACAGCAGGAGTAAGACTTGACAAGCCTACATACCTTGACACAAAAGATAAAATTGAAGAAAATCTGGAAAGAAATGGTGCTTATATTCCTACTATTGAATATTATGAAGAAGATGGTACTCCAATCATGCTAGAACAGACAGACTTACCAGATGCAAAATTGCTCATTAATCCAAGATTTGGATTTAACTATGATATTAGTGGAGATAGAACTAGACAATTAAGAGGGGGAACTGGGCTTTTCTCTGGAAGATTTCCATTTGTATGGTTTGGTAATCAAGTAGCCAATCCAAATTTTTTCTTTTATACTACTACTGCTAAAGATTTTAAATTCCCGCAAGTATGGAGGACTAATTTGGGTTATGACCATAAAATGGATAACGGATGGACAGGTACTGTTGACTTGTTATATACAAAAGACATCAATGCATCTATGGTAAGAAACTATGGACTTAAGCCTCCTACAGGTAAACTTGAAGGAGTAGATGAACGTCCAATATATACTGCTGCAGATAGAAATTCATTTGGAAATGATGCTTATGTGTTTTCTGCAACTGATGTAGGGTACTCTTTTAATGCTTCGTTTCAATTGCAAAAAGCATGGGGAAATAATTTTGCTATGATAGGATATAATTATCTTAATGCAGAAGATGCTTCATCTATAGATGCAGAGATATCAAGTGATGCTTATGCTCGTAATCCAGGTAATATTACTCATGTAAACACACCATTGTCTGCACCGTCAAGCTATGGAAATACACATCGTGTAATCGCAGCATTGTCTAAGAAGTTTTCTTACGCCAATGATAAATTAGCTACTACAGTATCATTGTTTGCAGAGTCAGCATCTGGCTCTCGATACAGCTATACTTATGGTGGTGATATCAATGGTGATGGATCAGGATTGAATGACCTTATTTATATTCCTACAGAAGACGAATTGGAAATGATGAACTTTACTTCTCTTGACCAAAAAAATGCATTTGGTGAATATATCGCTCAAGATAGTTACCTTAATAGTAGAAGAGGAGATTTTGCAGAAAAATATGGTGCAGAAACACCTTGGTTTACTCAGATTGACATGAGAGTATTACAAGACCTATCATTAGGGAATCAAAAAATACAATTGTCATTGGATGTGAAAAATATCGCCAACTTAATCAATTCTGATTGGGGAGTACTTCAATATGCAAGTCAGACTGGACTAGCACAAGTAGTAGGTGTAAGTGTAGAAGAGTCCGTACCGACCTATTCATTTGATGCTGCTCAAAAACAAACTTTCTTTGATGACTTTAGTCTTGCAAGTAGATGGCAAGCTCAAGTAGGATTGAGATTTATATTTTAAGAATATCTCAAAAAAGCATTTATAGAAACCTCATACTTGG
>JAZGFO010000124.1:0-2957 GCA_036479655.1 Saprospiraceae bacterium | reverse complement strand
ATAACTCAATAAATTGATACAATTGTCAGATTCAAAATTTAAATATATCCAATTTATCAAGACGGAGTATGTTCCTGTTTTTTATAGGGATTGGTATCTTGATGCTGTGACAGATAAAAACTGGGATGTAGTCATTGTTGAAAAGAATAATAGAATCAGCGGTGCTTATATCTATTCATTAAGTAGCAAACTCGGTATAAAATATATACTCAACCCTCAATTGTGTCCATATACAGGACCAATTTTCTTTCAAAAGAACAATCAATCCGATATATTGGTAGATATGCTTTCTCAATTACCAAAACATGTTTTAATTATACAAGATTATTGGCATCAAAACGTCTTAGGCGATGTTACTGTCACAAACCTTAAAAGGAAAAAACATACTTACATTATTGATAAAAGAGTTAAAAGTGAAGAGTTGAGTAAAAAATTGAGCAATGACTATCGACGGAAAATTAAAAAAGCAACAAAAAAATTAACATATAATGAAATTGATGATTTTGAATTGATGATCAATTTTGCAATCAAGTCTTTTGATAGAAAAAAAGTAAATTTTCCCTATCAAAAATCATTATGTATGGCTATGGATAAAGCGGTAATTCAATATGGTAAAAGAAAAATTGTGAAATGTACAGATGAAGATGATAACATAGTTGCAATGGGCTATTTCTTAAGTGATAATAATTGGGTTTACAATCTTATCAATGCAGTAACTACAGATTATAGACATAATGGTATGAATCTTATTATTTGGAATGAAATAGAAGCAGCATTAAAAAATGGAAAGTCATTTGATTTTGAAGGAAGTATGATACCAGGAGTAGAAAATTTTTATAAAAGATTTTGTGGTCAAAAAACTGCTTATTGTTCTTATGGATATTCTAAAAATAAAATTATCGATCTTGTATTAATGCTAAAGCAACGATTTTAGAATCTTTTGTAGTGATTATAGACGGCTACAAAGTCAGCGAACAAAAAAAATAGGTGCTAATCACAACAAAGTAGTATCTAAATAATCATATTTTTCAGGGTAATCAGTATTGAAGTGTAATCCTCTGCTTTCGTTTCTGAATTGAGCAGCTTTTGATACCAAATATCCTATTGTTATTAAATTTCTCAATTCTGTAATTTGTGGTGATACTATTGAAGTAGAATAAAGTTCTTCTGTTTCTCTATATAATAACCATAACCTGTCCATAGCTCTTTTTAGCCTTACTTCAGTTCTTACAATACCTACATATGCACTCATAATTTCTTTGAGTTCCTTCCAACTTTGCGTCAATAAGACTAATTCTATTGGAAGGGTAGTGCCTTTTGCATTCCAATCTGGAATATCATTATTAAAATCCACACTATCTATTTTTTTTAACATATCTATTGCCACTCTATTGCCATATACAAGGCCTTCTAATAGAGAATTTGAAGCCAATCGATTCGCTCCATGTAGTCCACTACATGTACATTCTCCAGCTGCATAAAGGTTTTTAATTGTAGTAATACCAGATTTGTCAACAAGTACACCTCCACAAGTATAATGGCAGGCGGGTACTACGGGTATCAAATCTGTCATAGGATCTATGCCAATACTTTTACACTTATCGTATATTGTTGGAAAATGATTGTAAAATGCTTCTTTGTCCATATGGGTGCAGTCAAGATATACAAAATCGTCACCTCTTTCTTTCATTTCTTTATCTATCGCCCTAGCAACTATATCTCTTGGTGCTAATGACTTTCTAGGGTCATATTTTTGCATAAATTCTTTTCCATCACTTGTTTTGAGTATTGCTCCAAAACCTCTTACTGCTTCTGAAACCAAAAAAGAAGGATTCTCTCCAACAGGATTATATAATGAAGTTGGATGAAATTGAATAAACTCCATATTGGCAAGCCTACCTTTAGCTCTATAGACCATAGCTAATCCATCACCTGTAGCTATAGTTGGATTTGTAGTGCTTTTGTATATTTGACCCGCACCTCCTGTACATAATACAGTCATTCGAGCTAAAAATGTATCTATTTCTTTCGTTTCTTTATTGAGCGCATAGGTACCATAACACTCAATATTATCATTGAGTCTAGTAAGGTTGCGACCCAAATGATGCTGTGTGATTAAGTCTAAAGCAAAATAATGCTCTAAGAAAGTGACATTTGAAAAGGTTTTAACTTTTTCGTTAAGGCATCTTTGAATTTCCCAACCTGTTAGATCTTTATAATGTAATATCCTATTTTCAGAATGACCTCCTTCCATTCCCAAATCATATTTACCCTCTTTGTTTTTGTCAAACCGAGTACCCCATTCTATTATTTCTTTTACCATCAAGGGCCCTTCTTCGATAACCATTCTTACTACATTCTCGTCACATAGACCATCTCCAGCATCTAACGTATCTGCTATATGTTTTTCATGATTGTCTTTATCTAAATCCCATACGGCAGCAACACCACCTTGAGCATACCGTGTATTGCTTTCTTCTTTATTTGTTTTGGTTAAAACAGTAATTTTCAAACCTGGACGTTTTTCTGCCATCTTTATAGCAAAAGTCAATCCTGCTACACCTGCTCCGATTACTAAAATATCTGTTTTCATGGAAATAAAAATTTATAGTAAGTTATTATTTATCCAAAGATAAAATTATTAATATTTAAAATGTAGATTTTAAGCAATAGATACAATTCAAGATATACTTTTTTGATATTATAGTAAAATAGTTAGATCACAATTTCTATTGTCAGCTTCAGACTTGAATCGTAAATAGCAGCAGAGCAGTCACCATACGATATCTATATTATAAGCTTGAATTTAGTATATTTTATAAATTAGTAATTAATAACTAAAATAAAAATAAACATCGGAAAAGCCCTTAGGTGGCTACATATAAAGGGACTTGTATATACAGCGCCAGAAAGAAAAAAATATTAAAATAAATTTTTAATAGTAGAACCTAATTGTT
>JAZGFO010000123.1:0-8566 GCA_036479655.1 Saprospiraceae bacterium | reverse complement strand
CCCTTTAGGGAGTTAGAGGGTTGTAGAGCATTGAAAAGTGATTTTTATTCTTTTTTCCACTTGCCGCTCGGGCGTTCATCTTTTTTCCTTGAAACAAAATTTTACGCATAAATAGGCAACAATCTATATTTTAACAATATTTTTAATTGAGAATTGTAATAAAAACATTCCAAATCTCGATATATAGTATATATTGTGTTTTCAATTAACAACAACAGCAATAAATTTAATTATGAAAAACATCAGTGTAAAAATCGTTTTGCTTTCTTTTGTAATGATAATGGCATCATCGTGTAGTAGAAATCCAGTAACTGGTAAACGTGAAGTAATGCTCATGTCAGAAAGCCAAGAGATCAATATGGGTAAAAGTTATGATCCTCAAGTAACCGCTATGTATGGCGTATATGACGATCCAAAACTACAGGCATTTATCTCAGAAAAGGGTAAAAAAATGGCTACTATTTCTCATCGACCAAATCTACCGTACCAATTTAAAGTAGTAGATTCTCCAGTTGTTAATGCCTTTGCTGTACCAGGAGGATATGTATACTTTACAAGGGGAATAATGGCTCATTTTAATAATGAAGCTGAATTTGCAGGTGTTCTAGGACACGAGATTGGGCATATCACTGCAAGACATTCTGCCAAGCAATATAGCAATCAAATGTTGGGCCAGATACTATTTATTGGTGGACTTGTAGTTTCTGAAGACTTTAGAAACTTTGCAGATATTGCTAGTCAAGGAATGGGGCTTTTATTTTTAAAATTTGGAAGAGACCACGAAAGTCAATCTGATGAGTTAGGTGTTGCTTACAGTAGTGAAATAGGATACGATGCTAAAGAAATGGCTGATTTTTTTAATACGCTTAGAAGAATGAGAGCAGAAAGTGGTCAAACTACACCGACATTTTTATCTACACATCCAGACCCTGCAGATAGAAATAGAAAAGTAAAAGCTATGGCTCAAAAAGAACAAGAAAGCAATCCTAACAAACAATATGATATAAAAAGAGATAGCTACCTAAAAATGATTGATGGCATAGTATATGGTGAAGATCCAAGACAAGGATATGTAGAAAATAATGTATTCTACCACCCAGGATTAAAATTTAAATTTCCTGTTCCACAAGGTTGGAAGGTGAATAATCTGCCTTCTCAAGTACAAATGGCTTCTAAGGACGGTAAAGCAATGATGACTATGGATCTTGTAAATGGTACTGACTTAAATGCAGTTGCAAGAGATGTAATTCAAAAAAATAAATTAAATCTAATAGAAAAATCTAATGTAAATGTAAATGGGATGAGTGCAATAGCAATGTTGTCAGAACAAGTACCTGATCAAGCAGGTGGACAACAGCAACAACAAGCAAAAAGTCCTACACTCAGAATATTAACTTATCTTATAAAATATAATGGAGCTATTTATAAGTTTCATGGATTGTCTCAAAAAGCTACTTTTAATCAGTATTTCTCTGATTTTCAAAGAACAATGAAAAACTTTGATGTAGTAACAGACCAATCGAAAATCGACAAAAAACCAACAGTAATAAAAATAAAAACGGTTAAAAAAACAGGTACGCTTCAAGCAGCTTTAAAAGAATACAATACAGCTACCAACGACCTAAAAAAACTTTCTATTCTTAATGGTATGGAATTAAATGAGCAAGTAAGGGCTGGAAGTTTAATAAAAACTTTAGGCGAAATGGGGGCAGGACAATAAGTATACTGAATGTACAAATATGTTTAAATCATTAAAATAATTACTATTAAATCAATTTCTAAAAAAATTATTGATTTTTACCTTTACTCAAGTTTACATATTGGATTAGCAAGTTTTTTCTTGTATATTTTTAGTATTACACGAAATAAGATTGCAATTGATTATTCTTATGCAGTATTTATATTTTTTAGTACGCTATTCACCTATTCAATTCATCGTATTGTAGGAATGGATAAGGTTAAAGCATTTGCACATAAAGGAAGATATGCCGTTATAGAAAGATTTAAATGGCATATTATTACTTATGGCTTAATTAGTTGTATTGTTTTATTATTTCTATTTTTCCAGTTTACAATTTCTCGACAACAATTGATAATTGGTAGTGGTATTATTTCTATTCTTTATGTCCTCCCACTATTTACCAATAAAAAACGACTAAGAGATATTTCATTTATTAAAATTTTTCTGGTTGCAATTATTTGGTCATTTGTAACAGAGAGTATCCCTCTATACGAAAGCGGTATAAGTACGTTAGAAATTATACTTTTATTTTTAGAAAGAGTTTTCTTTTTTATTGCTATAACCATCCCATTTGATATAAGGGATATAAAAGTGGATCACACAAATAATGTAAAGACACTCCCTAGTTTGCTCGGTGCAAAAAATGCTATCAACTTATCAAGTTTGTTACTGGTATTCGCTATTTTATTAGAAGCATATATATATTTTAAATTCAAATTGTTTTTTAATGGGACAATTGCATTAATATGTACTTATCTTATCAGTATTGGCCTAATAAATCGGTATAGTAAAAAAGAAAATGACTATTACTTTAGTGGAATATTTGATGGGTTGATTCTACTTCCCTATTTACTCTTATTGCTTTGTAATTTCATACTTAAATAACTTTATAAATAATACTGTTGGGATAAGTAGAAAATAGTACGATATTTGCAGCAAATTATTAATTACTTGTTGCACAAAAGGTATGCTATACATTTTGTCTACAAAAAACCAAGTGTCCTCAATTCTAAAAGAGCCAAGATTTAGAAAGAAAAGAATAGAAATGAAATTATACGAAATATTCACATTATCAATTATTATATGTTTAATAAGTTGTCTTCCTGCCACTAAGGAAGATAATACAATTTTGTCATTAGATACTAAGGATACTACATTTAGATTACTTAAAGGATATCAAGATCGACAAGAAATAGACAGTCTATTACAGTACACAAGTAGTAATGACCCAAATCACAGATATGTAGTAGCTACTGCATTTGCATCTATACAATCGGAAAAAGGATTAGACTCTCTGTTCAAATTACTCAATGATCCATTAATTAAAGTACGAACTGCTGCTGCATATTCTATCGGTCAGATTGGAGATGCAAGTGCTACAAACGAGCTTTTAAACGCATTTAAAACAAAAGATACACTAAATGTAAACAATACCTTCAATGCTGCAATACTCGAAGCAATTGGCAAAATTGGTAATAAAAAACTTTTGCCTTCCCTAGCCACAGTATCTACATATCGTCCTACAGATACTTTGCTAATAATAGGCCAATCACGAGCACTTTATAATTATGCACTACGAGGAATTGTAGCTTCTGAAGGAACAGACAAAATGGTGCAAAATCTTACAAGCCCTGATATATCAGAATTACCCAAGTTGATTGCAGCCAATTACTTAGCACGAACTAAAAGCTTAGATCTTTCAAGTTACAAATTTCAATTAGGTCAAGTATTTACAACCAGCACTAGTCCAGATATAAGGATGGCACTAGCTATTGCTTTGGGAAAAACAAAAGACAAAGAGGTCCATAACATTTTAAAAGATCAATACAAAATTGAAAAAGATCCGAGAGTTAAGACAAATATTATGCGTGCCATGTCAAATTTTAATTATATAGAAGTTATTGATAATATGTTGGCAAAATTAGGAGATAAAGATCTCAATATTTCTAATACAGCAGCACAATATATTCTCAATAATGGTTTAAGGACAGATGCTACTATATACAAGAGTTTTATTAATGATAGCCTTCATTTTAATACGCAGGCCACAATGTACCAAGCTATATTAAAACATATACCCGCCTACTACACAAATACTCGAAATATATTAAAAAATGATATTTACAAAAAAATAGAAAATACATCAAATGAATTTGTAAAAGCTGCTTACTATTCAGCATTTAAATTCGATCCAGTTTCGTATAAAGAAATCATAGAAAAAACGAGTGAATCAAAAAGTAATATCATAAGAACAACTGGAGCAGAAGTTATTTCAGGAATGTTAAAAAGTCCTAACTTCGGACAAACTTTTGGGACAAATCAGCGATATATAAAGCGAGATATCCTTAAGCTTATCAAAAGTGAAATAAATAAAGGCGATGCTGGTGTATCCGCTGTATATGGTGAATTATTGTCAAATAAAACACTTGATTTAAAGCAATACATACAAAATCCTATGTATCTTGATACGGCAATAAATAAACTTAATTTGCCTGCTGAAATCGAAACTTACAATAATCTTTCAAAGGCCTTAGCTTACCTTACTGACAAAAAACATGTTGCCAAACAACCTGCAATTAATCATCCGATTAATTGGTCAGTTCTTAATGCATATGGAGACTCCGTATTAGTAGCAATAAAGACAGACAAAGGAGTAATAAGATTACGAATGTACACTCAAGAAGCTCCAGGTACCGTCACCAATTTTTTAGCATTGGCAAAAGATAATTTTTATGATGGTAAGCTTTTTCATAGAGTTGTACCTAACTTTGTTGTCCAAGGTGGCTGTCCAAGAGGAGATGGGTATGGTGCATTAGACTATACAATAAGATCAGAAGTTCCACAATTGTATTTTGATACTGAAGGGGTAATAGGAATGGCATCTGCCGGACTACATACTGAAGGTACTCAATGGTTTATTACACACTCACCATCTATGCACTTGAGTGGAAAATACACTATATTTGGAAAAGTTGTAAAAGGAATGGAAGTCGTTCATAAAATTGAAATTGGCGACAAAATTAATTCTATTATAATTACAAAAGGATAATAACTACAAACTTTATAAATAATGATTTGGTAAATTGAAGGCGCTAAATCAAAATAAATTTAAAAAAAGATGTAAAATATTAGCAAAGTTAGTTAATACTAACTAACTATGCGGGATGGAATTAACAAATAGACAATTAGATATAATAGTTGCATCCTGTCACATCATACAAGCAGAGGGAGTACACAACCTCACTACTAAGAGGCTTGCAAAAGAAATGAAATTTTCAGAACCTGCACTATACAGGCACTTTAAAGGAAAAGCAGATATTTTAAAAAGTATAATTACAAATGCTAGAGAGCAAATGAGTAAAAACATTTTGCCACATTTGGATATAAACAATAGCGGTCTACAAAATTTACAAACAATAATAAATCAACAAATTATTTTTGTTAATAAAAATAAAGCAATTCCAATTATAATATTTTCGGATCTTATGTCACAATTTAATTCTGAAGTTACTAAAACGGTTGATGATACTATTAATATGTTTAAACTGATGATTGAAGCTATGATAGACAATGGACAAAAAGATAAATCTATTAGATCCGATCTAAACAAATATCAACTAGCATCAATAATAATAGGAAGTATACGCTTCAACATATTAATGTGGCGATTATCGGATTTCAAAATTGATCTTATAAAAGAAGGTAACCAACTATGTGACACTATTACTATATTACTCAAACCTAATGACTAAAACATGACATACAAGCATCTATATATAACAGTATTTAGTATAATATCATTAATGTGGTCTCAAAGGTCAGCAGCACAGTACAGCATCCAGCAAGCCTTGCAAGAAACAAGAACATCTGCGCCTATCTTTCAATTAATGGAAATAAGTAATGAAGAACTGCAATTAAAAGAAAGAAACATAAATGCACAAAACCTACCTCACATATCATTGAATGGTAGAGCAACCTATCAGTCTGATGTAACTTCATTAGGGATAAGTCTGCCGGGAGTCGAAATAAAACCTATCTCAAAAGATCAGTACAAAATAACAGCAGATGTATACCAAAACATATACAGTGGAGGCACAATAAAACAAAGTG
This sequence comes from Saprospiraceae bacterium, assembly GCA_036479655.1. GTDB lineage: Bacteria > Bacteroidota > Bacteroidia > Chitinophagales > Saprospiraceae > CAJXUU01. The sequence goes on along the minus strand of JAZGFO010000123.1, from coordinate 2,715 downwards.
CACTTTTAGCAAAAACAGTTATTAATCTCGAAAATATAAATACAGAAATAGAATTAGAAAAAATACGATATCAAATAATACAACTTTACTTTTCAGTGTTAGAAATTGATACAAAAAAAGAAATACTAACTACTCGAAAACAAAGCCTAGAATCAAACCTAAAAAAGTTGATAACTGCAGTAAATTTAGGAGCATTACTAAAATCTGAATCAAATGCTTTGAAAGCAGCAATCATCCAAATTAAAGGACAAATAATAGAATTAAAAGCTACAAGATCAAATGTAATACAGAATATAAAACTATTAACAAAATCAGACTTAACCGAAGACATTAAATTCGAAATTCCAAAAAACATTTCTTTAAATACCAATACTACACTACACAATTTAAATATCAAACAGTTTGAAATTCAGAATCAATTGATTGATCAAAAACATAATTTATCTCTACTAAACTCAAAACCTAAAGTTGGTATATTTTTACAAGGAGGATATGGTAAGCCAGGATTAAATTTTTTAAAAGATGGTTTTGATCTTTTTGCAATAGGTGGATTACAATTAAAATGGGATTTTGGCAACCTTTACACAAAAGCAAATGATCTACAACTAAATACTCTGCAAAAGCAAAAGGTTGGTTTAAAAAAGGAAGCTGTTCAACTAAAAAATGAAATTGTATTCTCAAAAGAAAACATTGAAATAGAAAAACTAAAATCACTATTAATACAAGATCAACAATTAATAGAAATACGTGCAGAAATAACCAAGACTGCCAAGAGCAAAATGGAAAATGGAACGATTACTTCCTCTGAATACATAAATAGGTTCAACGAAGAGACTATTGCAAAAGAGAATTTAAAATTAAGAGAAATAAAGCTTTTAAAAGCTATGTATCAATTACAACACTTATCAGGAAACTACTCAATCAATTAAAATAAAAGAAAATGAAAACCATAAAACATATCACTCTTGTACTAATAATACTAGCTACATGGAGCTGTAAAGAAAAAGAAACAAAATTTGATGCTACAGGAACATTTGAAACGACAGAAATAATCATTTCTTCAGAGGCAAATGGTAAAATAATCATGTTCAATTTAGAAGAAGGTGAAGAAGTAAAAACTGGACAAAAACTTATGCAAATAGATACAACATCATTATCACTGCAAAAAGCACAAATAGTGGCTAAAATAGCTAGTTTAGGAAAGAAAAAAAATGATGCTACACCTCAAATAAACATACTAAAAAGTCAGTCGAAAATAGCTGATCAAAAAATACAAACCCTAAACACACAAATGTCAGTATTGTCAAAAGAACAGCGCAGAATACAAAAGCTCTATAAAGCACAAGCTGCCACTGAACAACAATTAGATAATATCAATGGTAAAATAACGATTCTTGCCCAACAAATATCAAGTGCAAAGACTCAAAAGGAAATAATCAGTACTCAAATAGAATCCGCAAAAAAATCTATCGCAATTGTCAATAGAGGAATAGGTAGTGAAAAAGCACCTCTGTTAAGTCAAATAAACATTATCAATGATAAAATAAATAAAGCTGCAATTACAAATCAATTGTCTGGTACAATATTGAATAAGTATGTAGAGTATGGCGAATTTGTGAATATTGGCAAACCATTATTGAAGATTGGAAATCTATCAGAAATGATACTCAAGGCATATATCACAGGAGACCAATTAGGACAAGTAAAAACAGGGCAACATGTAGATATATATGTAGATAGTAATGTAGGTGAACATAAAAAGTATAACGGTATAATATCATGGATATCAGCTGAAGCAGAATTTACGCCAAAAACAATACAAACCAAAAACGAAAGAGCAAATCTTGTATATGCATTCAAAATGATGGTAAAAAATGATGGTTTGATAAAAATAGGAATGTATGGTGAAGTCAACTTAAATAATACCAATGAAGAATAGTATTTCAGTACAAGGTATAACAAAGTACTATGGCAAAAACAATCAAGTCAAAGCGCTAAATAATATCCAATTTGATGTAGAAGAAGGAACAATTTTTGGATTGATTGGTCCAGATGGAGCTGGTAAGACTACCCTATTTCGAATACTAACTACATTGCTTATACCTAGTTCGGGAAAAGCGACAGTAAATGGTTTTGACGTCATCGAAGACTATCGATCGATAAGGGAAATTGTTGGCTATATGCCTGGTAAATTCTCTTTATATGGTGATTTAAGTGTAAGAGAAAATTTGCACTTTTTTGCGACTATATTCCATACTACAATAGAAAAAAATTATGATCTAATAAAAGATATTTATGTACAGTTAGAACCTTTCAACAATAGACGTGCAAGTGCATTGTCAGGAGGAATGAAACAAAAGTTAGCGTTATGTTGTGCATTAATTCATCGACCAAAAGTATTATTTCTTGATGAGCCTACAACTGGCGTTGATTCTGTATCGAGAAAAGAATTTTGGGCGATGCTAAAGAAATTAAAAAAGAGTGGGATTACAATTTTTGTATCCACTCCATATATGGACGAAGCAACCTTATGTGACAAGATAGCTTTAATCCAAGATGGAAATATATTTTCAACAAGTAGTCCAGAAGATTTAATTGATAGTTTTCCTAATGTTCTTTGGGGTTTTCAAAGTAATGATATGTTTAAGCTATTTAAGTATCTATCTGTGCATCCGACAATAGATAAGTGTCATACTTTTGGAGCATACCATCATG
>JAZGFO010000122.1:0-3709 GCA_036479655.1 Saprospiraceae bacterium | reverse complement strand
AAAACTTCTGGTTTTTGGGTCTTGTAATGAGAATGTCATCAATCTTTTCCATGATTGATCACTTGGCATTTTGATTCGGTAAGACCAGTATTCATTTTTGAGATGGTCAGTCCAGTCTCCTTTTAATCGTAGTTTTATTTTATATTCTACACTATCATTAGCTGTCAATTTTGCCTTTACCCAGTCATCGCTTTCTGATTGCAGCAATCCTTTTTTTATAGCTTTGTCTCTTTTTGAGTGTAGTTTTTCAAGTGCCTTATGGTCGAGGTACAAAAATAGTTTGTCTACTTTTATTTTTTTTAGTTTTGACAATGGCACAATGGAGATTTTCATATCATCAAAATATGCCACTTCATTTTTATTTAGTAAAAATGGAAAAACTTTAACATTTTTGATATCTGCTGATCGAGGTATTATAAGTTGTGCTTTGATAGTTTCCCAGCCATTTTTTTCGGCAGATATTGATTCTGCTTCTTGTGTATAATAGCTGTTGTTAGGTCCTGCAGATATTACTAATGCAGAATTAGAGGCACTTTCAGTCCATCTTTTTATAGTTACGGTATATTTGGCACCAGTAGGCGGATTATCTAATTGATAACTTACACCATATATGTGTTCTTTGTCTATTTTTGAAGAATATTTTCCAGAAAAACTTTTTTCGCTACTCTGCGTATTTCCGTTTTTAAAACTATATTTTCCTGTTTTGAATTCTCCTTTTTCTACTTTTTCACTATCACAGAGAATAGTTTGAGTAGATACTGTTGTCATGTTTTTTAGTCCCCATTTTAACAACATTACGGTTAAGCCCAATAATAACAACAAAGGTGCTACGAACTTACGTATATTTAATCTCTTTGTAGATTTATCCCGTTTAATGATCATAATAATAGATCAGGCTGTTCTACAAATGATATTGTAGATTGTGCATCTACAGATTTTACTGATTCTATGATTGATTGTAGTTTGCTCATATTATCAATAGTACAAAAATAACTAGCATTTATACCGGTGGGCACACTATCTATTCTTTTGATTTCAAGATAATTGGTATGCGGTTTTATTTGATCGGTTATGATTTGTACATTATTTTGAGACGTGTTGATATTCAAAAACGCCTTATTTGTAACTGTACCTTTATTTTTTGAAAGCATCGAATTGAAATATAAGATTGGAAATATTAATGCAAAACTTACAACTGCTAATATCGGTTTATTTGCTCCTCCAATTAATCCCAAGCCAATTACTAAAAACAACATTGTCAATTCTTCAGGATCTTTAATTGCAGATCTAAATCTAACAATAGATAATGCCCCAACTAATCCTAATGATAATGCGATTGAAGATTTGATTACTGTGATAATTAATAATGTTCCAATTGCTAATGGAATAAAATTATTTGAGAATTTTTTTCTGTCAGATATGGCTCTACCATAGCGGATGTAAAATAACTTAATTATGAAAGCAACTACAGCTACAATTACGAGATTGAGCACAAATTCCCATATATTGATTGTACTATTAAAATCATTTAAGTATTTTTCAAAATCCAACATATTTATCAAGTTTTTACATTACGATACTGCAAATCTAATTATTGAAAGTGGATATTAGTAATTATAGTGTACAATAATTATCCTGTAGTAAAACTATATTGATATTTCATCTATTTTGCAAAGAATAATGCACTCTTCTTTAGTATGTTATTGTATTAATTAAATAGATTTTGTAAGAGATAATAACGAATAGCCTATATAGTAAATGATACTTTTACATACTATTAACAATTTAATAATACTAATTCGCTATTTTTGACTTTACAAAAATCTACCTATGCAAAAGATATTAGTTTTTTTGGACTTTACTATGAGTTTTATTTTAGTGTTTTCATTAGTTTTATTAGCGGCTTCATGCTCAGAAAATAAAGCTAATAATTCTATGACAGGGTATAATGTCAATACCATACAAGACAATGATGATATTATCGTTGGTGCAGAAAATATTGCAACATATTATAATGATCTGAAAGGTAAAAAAGTAGGCATGGTAGTTAATCAAACAAGTAGAGTTGGTAGTGCTCACTTGGTCGATTCTCTTTTAGAATTAGGAATTGATATAGTAACAATATTCGCTCCAGAACATGGATTTAGAGGTATGGCAGATGCAGGTGAGCATGTCAAAAATGGTATTGATACAAAAACAGGTGTACCACTAATCTCACTTTACGGAAAAAAGAAAAAACCCCAAACTGAAGATATTAAAAATATAGATATTATGGTTTTTGATATCCAAGATGTAGGTGCTCGATTTTATACCTATATATCATCATTACATTATGTAATGGAGGCCTGTGCAGAGCATAATATTCCATTGATAGTATTGGATAGACCAAACCCTAATGCACACTATATTGATGGGCCAATATTGGAAAAGGAGTTTAGTTCATTTGTAGGTATGCATCAAGTGCCAATAGTGTATGGAATGACAATAGGAGAGTATGCAAAAATGATTAACGGAGAAAAGTGGTTAAATAATGAAGTGGAAACGGATTTGACAGTCGTACCATGTAATAATTATACACACGATGCATTTTATGAATTGCCCGTAAAACCATCTCCAAATTTGCCAAACATTAGATCAATATATTTATATCCATCTTTGTGTCTATTTGAAGGTTCGACAGTAAGTGTTGGTAGAGGCACAGATACTCAATTTCAAGTTGTTGGTCATCCTACTTATTCTAATAATACTTTTCAATTTACACCAGTTTCTAAACCAGGAGCAAAACATCCAAAACATATGGATAAATTATGTAACGGTATTGATTTGACAAAACTTACGACTGGTTATCTTCATGATCGTAATACAATAGATCTATCTTATATTTTACAATTTCACAAAGACCTTAGCAAATCAAATAGAGCTTTTTTTAACAAAAACAATTTTTTTGAAAAATTAGCAGGTACTTCAAAATTAAGAACACAAATATTAGAAGGGAAAACTGAAGATGAAATTCGAAAGACATGGAAAAACGGAATTGAACAGTTTAAGAAAACTAGGAGTAAATATCTAATCTATAAATAATAATGATCTTCTTGAATTGTATGTAAAATAGTAATCAAGCTTTTTTTGGATCATAAAAACGCCCATCAATATTTGCATTTTCGAAAGATTCAACAACAATTTCAGAATAATGATTTGATGCTGGATTAAGTAAATAATTAAATTCATTTTCTATAATAGCACTTGGAACCTTTATACCTAATATATTGGAATCAGAAAAATAAAAATCTGTAATGCCCCACAGTTTTTCATTATTTGCACCATGTATGTTTAGTCCTGTTAATGCTTGGTCAATCATATGAATCTTAGACTCATCAATATTTATTTTTACAAATTTAAAATCATGGCGTAACGCTTGGTAAGCATTTAGATGTACCAAAAGTTCAAGCATAGCTAATGATCTAGCTTGTGCTGTATATAGAACAGATACACCAGGACGATTCCATCTGCCACCATAGATTTTAGCACCTTGTCCAGAAATATCATTAATATATTTTGCCTTTGAAATACGATAAACATACATAAGTAGAAATTATGAGAATATTCCGTGCTCAATCCTACCCAACATTTGAGAAATTAAATCAAACCCAAAAGGAGTATCTAATAAATCTATTGGTTTTTGATTATCTATTGATGGTAATGTGCTGTG
>JAZGFO010000121.1:0-9586 GCA_036479655.1 Saprospiraceae bacterium | reverse complement strand
CACCGGAATCTACAGGAATCAAAGGTGACCATTTTGTAGGGAAGTATTATGTAAGATTTGATCAAGAATTTAACATTGAGTACAATGAATGGAAATCAACGAATAAGGGGAAAGAAATAGTAGATGCTCTAAGTAAAGAAGGTCAATCTAAAGACGACTTTTTTAAAAAATATAAAAATACATATTTTAATGATTTTTCAGTATTGGGAAATCAAGCAAAAGATATGTTGCTGTTATGGGAAGCCCAGGATCCTAAAATAAGACAATTGTGGATGATGATGAATTGTTGGGTGTATGATGGATTTGAAGATACTTATGATAAGTTGGGTGTTAGCTTCGATAAGTTATATTATGAATCCGATACTTACCTATTAGGTAAAGAAACGGTAATGAAAGGCTTGGAAAATGGCGTTTTTTACAAAGAAGAAGATGGCAGTGTATGGATTGACTTAGAAGATGTAGGAATGGACAAAAAAATTGTACTTAGAAGCGATGGTACAGCTGTCTACATAACGCAAGATATAGGAACGGCACAAATACGAAATAAAGAATATGGTGTTGAAAAAATGGTATATGTAGTAGGTGACGAGCAAGATTATCATTTTAAAGTATTATTTGAAATATTGAAAAAACTTGGTGAGCCTTATACCGCTGGTCTATATCATCTTAGTTATGGAATGATTGATTTACCAACGGGAAGAATGAAGTCAAGAGAAGGCACAGTTGTAGATGCTGATGACTTGGTGAATGAGGTAATTGAGGAAGCTCGTAAAGCGGCATCTGACCATGGTGAGATTTCAACTTTGACTACCAAAGAACAAGATGTAATACTACGTGATATTGGTCTTGCGGCACTAAAATTTATGATTATCAAAGTGTCACCCAAGAGAAGAATGATTTTTGACCCCACAGAATCTGTAGATATGCAGGGTCAAACTGGACCTTATGTGCAAAATGCCTATGTAAGAATAAAATCTGTGTTACGTAGAAAAGTAGATAATACTTCACTTTCATTTGAAGGGTATTCTGAATTAAATATATTTGAAAATACATTACTTAAAAACATTGTAGATTACCCAAATGTTATACAAGATGCTGCAAAGAATTTTGATCCTTCAGCTGTTGCAAATTATTGTTATAACTTAGCAAAGGATTATCATAGGTTTTATCATGAAGTGAGAATTCTTACAGCCGAAACTCAAGAGGCAATGGCTTTTAGGTTAGAGTTGAGTAATGTGGTAGCTTTGGTATTAAAAAAAGGAATGAATTTATTGGGAATTGAAATGCCTGAAAGAATGTAATATATAATACGCAATAGTATTATAAAGTTTTTTATTGGAATTGTAAATAATTATGGAAGAGAAAAAAGAATCTTTAAATTTTATAGAGCAAATTGTATCTGATGATATCTTATCGGGCAAACATAAAGGGGAAGTATTGACAAGGTTTCCACCGGAACCCAATGGATATTTACATATTGGTCATACTAAGGCTATAAGTATAAGTTTTGAAATCGCTAAAAAATTTGGAGGAGAATGTAACCTTAGATTTGATGATACCAATCCTGTGACGGAAGATACAGAATATGTAGAGGCAATAAAAGAGGATATAAAATGGCTTGGTTATGACTGGAATGGTGAACCAAAATTTGCTTCAGATTATTTTCCCACTTTATATGCATTTGCAGAAAAATTAATCCAGAAAGGTTTGGCATATGTAGATAAAAGTACACCTGAGGAGATAGCAATAGAAAAAGGAACGCCGACAAAAGCTGGAATAGAAAACAAGTATAGAAAAGCATCATCTGAAGAAAATCTCAAACTATTTAGAGAGATGCGTGATGGAAAACATCCTGACGGTGCTATGGTATTAAGAGCTAAAATAGATATGACATCACCCAATATGCTTATGCGTGATCCTCTTATGTATCGTATTAAACATGTAGATCATCATAGAACTGGTGGTGAATGGTGTATATATCCGATGTATGATTTTGCACATGGACAGAGTGATAGTGTTGAGAATATCACACATTCTCTATGTTCATTAGAATTTATACATCATAGACCAGTCTATAACTGGTTTATTGAGAATTTAGAAATATATCCATCAAGACAGATTGAGTTTTCGAGGATGAATGTAGAGTATATGATTACCAGTAAACGAAAAATGATTAAACTCATAGAGAAGGGGGTGGTGCCATCTTGGGATGACCCTCGAATGCCGACGGTACGGGGGATGAAACGTAAAGGATATCCGGCAGTTGCAATAAAGAAATTTAACGAAAAAGTAGGTGCTACAAAAAGAGAAAATCTTATAGAAATCGATTTGTTAGAATCTTGTGTAAGAGATGAATTAAATACCACTGCAAATAGAGCTTTAGTTGTTGAGAATCCTGTCAAATTGATAATTACTAATTATCCAGAGAGACAATCTGAATTGTTGCCAGCAGATAATAATCCTGGAGATGAGGCTGCTGGTAAAAGAGATCTACCATTTGGGAGAGAATTATGGATTGAGCGAGAAGATTTTATGCATGATGCACCAAAAAAGTTTTACAGACTGACGGAAGGGAGAAATGTAAGACTTAAACATGCCTATATTATTAATTGCACTGGAAGTAAATCTAATGAGAATGACGAATTAGAAGAAGTGTACTGTACATATTATGATAATACTAAAAGTGGCCATGACGAATCTGGAATTAAGTCAAAAGGAACAATTCACTGGGTCTCTGTTGAAAAAGGCGTACCATGTGAAATACGAAACTTTAATAGGTTGTTTACTGATCCAGCGCCTACAAATCATGAAGATGTAGACTTTTTGGAATTTGTAAATAAAGATTCTTTATCTTTTGTCGAAGGCATTATGGAACCATCATTATTAGATAGTAATGTTGAAGATAGCTTTCAATTTATGAGAAAAGGATATTATTGTGTGGATAAAGATAGCACCAAAGACAAATTAGTATTCAATCAAACTGTTGGATTAAAAAGTAGTTACAAGAAAAAATAGCAACGTGTTATTAGATAAATTTTTTAAAAAGAAAAGGATTTTTATTTCGAGGCATGCTAAGTCATCATGGGATGATTTGAGTGTTTCTGATATTGATAGAGTGTTGAATAGTCGAGGTAATCGTGATGCCCCAAAGATGGCTACGATGTGTGCGTCTAAGAAATATGTTCCGGATTGTATTTTAAGCAGTAATGCTATAAGAGCTCAATCTACGGCGTCTATATTTGCCAATGAGTTTTATGGAGATAGCGAAATGATAGAGTTGCATCCAGAACTCTATCTTGCACCTTCAGAAACCTATTTGGAAGTTTGTTATGAATTGGATGAAGATATACAATCTGTAATGATATTTGGTCATAATCCTGGTATTACAGTGCTTGCGAATGATATTGAAAATAAATTAGGAAAGAAACATAGGTTTATTACTAATGTCCCTACTTGTGGTATTATCGTAATTGAAAGCAAAGCAAAAACATGGCAAGATATTGATCTTTCAAATTGTAAATTGGTCGACTTCTTATATCCAAAAATGTAAACGCATGAAATCTGTTATATTTTCTTATATTTTTATACTTATAGTTTTAGGTTCTTGCAAATCAAAAGAAAAAAGAAAAAACATCTTACCTGGAGATAATATCTTAATACCTTTACTTGCGGATATGCATTTTGCTGAAGCTGCGGCAGAAGTTTATATCATAGATAAAAGAGATAGTATGTTTAATATTTTCAAACATCAAGTTTTTGAAATTCATCGTACAGATAGTGTTACATACAATTTATATATTGATTATTTACAGTTAGATTTCCAAAAATTTGCAGATAAAGAAAAACTGGTTAATATATTTATCAAAAAAGTTGAAGAGGATAAAAAGGCAGAAAAAAAAGTAAAAGAAGCTAAGTGATGGATGGAAGTCGTAATACTATAAGTATATCTATGAGATATAAAAATCAATAATAAATCCAACTTAAGTTTTTATTATATTGAGCTATTATTTATATAATCAATAATATGATATTAACAAAAGGTACACAGAAGTGGTATGAGAAAATTCCGCATGCAATAGCAATGCTTTTTGGAATTATACTTTTTGTCACTATATTGACCTATATAATACCAGCTGGTAGCTACGAAAGAGTCTTTGTAGATGGGCGCAATCGAGTCGTTCCTGGCTCTTATAATCAGATGTCAGCTACTCCATTGAGTATAATGGATATGTTTCGTGCGATTCCATTAGGATTTAAAGCAGCTGTAGAAATCATTTTTATAGTGTTGGCTGGGGGAATTATGTTTGGTGTAATGGAAAAATCCAAAGCCGTTGAACATGCTATAGGATCATTAGTAAAAAAATTGGGATTGGAACGAAAATATCTAATTGTAGTTATAATGACCTTTGTATATGGCTTACTAGGAGTTGCAGTTGGTTACGAAAACAATATAGCACTGGTGCCTATTGCAGCAGTATTGAGTATTGCGTTGGGAGGAGATTTGATATTGGCAGCAGGGATTTCTGTAGGAGCGATGACTGTTGGTTTTGGATTGTCACCTATTAATCCATACACAGTTGGTACAGGGCACAAATTAGCAGATTTGCCAATGTTCTCAGGGGCTGGATTGCGAAGTGCATTGTGTTTTACGGGGTTATCTTTGATGGCATACTATAACGTACACTATTTTAAAAAAATAATAAAATCTCCAACTTCTAGTTTAGGGATTGGACTTAATGATTCTGGTCTAAAACTGTCAAAACCAATAAGTGATTATACTATGAGTCTCCAGAATTGGGCAGTAATTGCTACTTTTCTATTAGGGTTAGGAGTGATATTATATGGTGTATTTGTCCATCATTGGTACTTGAATGATTTGTCAGCGATGTTTTTAATAATTGCATTGGTGTGTGGGATAATTTCTCAGATGAGTGCAACTGATATTAGTGAAAGTATCCTGTCTTCTGTTGCTCAAGCAGCTCCTGGAGCCTTTATGGTAGGTTTTGCAACGACGATTAAGGTATTGATGGAAATGGGAAATATTGGAGATACAATATCACATTCATTAGCATTAATATTGATGGAGTTACCTACATATTTGTCAGTGGTATGCATGGCAGTTGCACAATCAATAATCAACTTATTTATACCATCAGGCAGCGGGCAAGCATTAGCTACATTGCCTGTAATGTTACCATTAGGAGAGGAAGTAGGTCTTACTAGACAGACAACAATACTAGCATTTCAAATTGGGGATGGGATTACTAATCTTATCAATCCAACTTTAGGTGGTCTTATAGCTATGCTTACTATGTGTAGAGTACCTTTAGATAGGTGGTTTAGATTTATATATCCAATCGTCATTACATTAATTATTATTTCATTTGCCGTACTAGTGTTAGCGGTTGGGATAGGGTATTAGATATTATTTTTTAATGACAAAAAACATATCTTTACATTAACAAAGAAAGAAAAAGTATGATAGAAGTAAATTCTGAAATTGGATTGTTGAAAAAAGTATTGGTACATAGACCAGATAGTGGAATAGCAAGAATATCACCTAAAAGAGCCGAGGAACTATTGTTTGATGATATAGTGCACTTACCACAAATGCAAAAAGAGCATGATCGGTTTACAGATGTCTTAAAGGCATTTATTGGTGAAGAAAATGTGCTTGAAGTGCAGACATTACTTAAAGAATCATTGGAAGTAGATGATCATTCAAGAATAGAGATTGTTGAGAAGATTGTAGATTATGAAGAGATGTCTCAAAAGATGATAAGTACTTTGTGTGCATTATCAAATGAAAAATTGGCAGAGGTGTTGATCACAGGTTATCTTGAAGACGAGGAACATGTTTTTTTCGATCCTATTCCTAATTTTATTTTTACACGGGATATCGCTGTTTCAATTAAAGATCATATCATAATAACAAAAGCCGCGAAAGAAGCACGTTATAGAGAAAATTTATTGACAAGATTTTTTTTCTACCATCATCCAATGTTTGATGAAATGCATAAGCAAAATAGAATTATCAATCTAAATCATATTGATGAATTTCCTCCATCAAAGAAAGGAGAAAGAGTTAGTATTGAAGGTGGAGATATAATGATGATGGGTAATGATTTTTTATTAATAGGATGTAGTGAACGGACAACAGAGCATGCTATAAATTCATTAATGAAAGTTGTATTTGAAAAAGGATTAGTGAATAATGTGGTTCAGATTAATATTCCAAATGATAGGTCTTGTATGCACATAGATACACTATTTACAAGGATTAGTGAGCGGGATATGGTGTGTTTTAAGCCGACTGTATTTGATGGAATACTATCTAATGTCATCGTACACAGAAAATCTGGAGATCGAGAAAATTATAATTCTGTAAGAGATTTTTTCTGGGCTGAAATTAATCGTGATGCAAGATTTATATTTAGTGGTGACGGCGAAAGCCCATTTCAAGAAAGAGAACAATGGACTGATGGTTGTAATCTTGTAGCCATAAGACCTGGTGTAGCACTTACTTATGATAGGAACCCTCATACCGAAAAAGCTTTTAAAAATGCTGGATATTCGGTTGTACATGCTGACCAGTTATTAGAGGAGATAAATAAAGGACTTATCTCACCTGATCAAATAAAGGATACTATTATTACCTTGTCATCTTCAGAATTGTCTCGGGCAAGAGGTGGTTCTCATTGTATGACTTGTCCAATCTTAAGAGAAAGTATATAAAGTTATGTGGGTTACAGAATTTAAAAAAAGAGTGACATACGGAGAGACTGACCAAATGGGATATCTTTATTATGGAAACTATGCTATGTTGTATGAAATAGGAAGGGTAGAGGCGATTAGATCATTAGGGATTACTTACAAAGAACTTGAAGAAATACACAAAGTAATGATGCCAGTAATATCGGTAGAAAGTCGATACTTGGGACCAGTAAAATATGATGAATTAGTTACCATAAAAACAACAATATCCGAAAGACCTTCAAAATTAATTTCGTTTTATCACGAAATATTTACAGAAGAAGGACAACTAGTACACAAAGGAACAGTTAAGTTGTTTTTTGTCGATATGAAAACGAATAAACGGGTATCAACTCCCGAATATGTGATGAGCAAATTGGAAAAATATTTTGATTAAGAAGATTAAAAAAATATGGAATGCAGTTTTAGGATTACCAATTCTAAAACAATTGTTGGCATGGTCAAAGGTGTATTCATTTCCTGGATTTAGTGGGGTTCCTATATATAATATAGTATTATTTATTTATAAAGAGACGATGCGTGACAATATTACTACTCGTGCTAATAGTGTCGCTTTTAGTTTGTTTTTAGCATTGTTTCCTTTTATTATCTTTCTTTTTACACTATTACCTATACTCCCATTAACCGCCAATTATATGGAGATTATTCAAGAGTATCTTAGTTCTATCTTACCCAATAATGCAAATAATTATCTTTTAAATCTTATAGAAAGTATCGTCTTGATCAAGCGAGAAGGATTATTATCAGTCGGTTTTTTATTTGCTATGATCTTTGCTTCTAGTGGAATGCTTACTTTAATGTATGGATTTGACAAAACATATGAAAAATCATACAAAGAAAGAAGCTACATTAGAAAAAGATTAGTTGCTTTGGCACTTACAGGATTGATTTCTTTACTTTTTATTGCATCTTTCGTCTTATTGATTGTTGGTAATTTAATTGTCAACTATTTAGATGGTCATTTTGGATTTACTGATATTACAGTATTGGTAATTACTGTTATTAAGGCTATTGTTGCATTTATACTCCTGTATTTAGGAATTACTATTATTTATCGCTACGGACCTTCTTTACGAAAGAGAATTCCAATGATAAATCCAGGAGCAATTCTGGCTACTGTTTTATCGATTTTGACCTCTATGGCTTTTTCTTACTTTGTAAATAATTTTGGACAATACAATGAATTATATGGCTCAATAGGTGCTTTGATTGTTATTATGCTTTGGTTACAATTTAATGCATTTGTAATATTAATTGGCTATGAATTGAATGCAAGTATCGCAGTCAACAGAGATGTTTTGCTAGGGCAGGAATAGAAGGATGGTTTTTAATTTTAATTATAATTAGTAATTTTTGATTTTGTATTATTGAGCATATTCTTGAAGTAAGTGTTGAAGAATAAATAAAGCTCATGATATAAATGTTTGGAATTTATAGGATTAATAATAGTTTTGTGCCTTGAAACTTAAATATGATTTATTGTATTAATGTTATGTAAGATGATACGATATTAATACAATTAAAAAAAGGAAAATATATGAAACCGACATTAGTAGTATTGGCAGCAGGAATGGGAAGTAGATATGGAAAATTGAAACAAATGGATCCTTTTGGTCCAAATGGAGAGACTATTATTGATTATTCCATTTATGATGCTATTAGAGCTGGATTTGGTAAAGTAGTTTTTGTTGTTAGATCATATTTTTTGGAAGAGTTTAAAGATTTAATGGATCCTAAATTTTCTGACAAAATTAAACTTGAATATGTTACACAAGAATTAGATATAATTCCTAATGGTATTGATGTTAATCCTGAACGTGAAAAACCTTGGGGAACAGCCCATGCAGTATGGGTAGCAAAAGATGTTGTAGATGGTCCATTTGCAGTAATCAATGCAGATGATTTTTATGGTGCAGATTCTTATAAAGTTTTAGCGGACTATCTTACAAAAGAGAATAATACTAATTATGCTGTAGTTGCATATTATCTAAGAAATACACTTTCTGATCATGGAACAGTCAATAGAGGAGTGTGCTACAGTGATGAAAATGGTAATCTGACCAAAGTAGTAGAATGTATAAAGATAGCAAGAGACCAAAACGGAATAGCTCGATACAATGATGAAAACGGAAATTCTCAAGAATTAACGGATGATACTTTGGTGTCAATGAATATGTGGGCATTTTTACCTTCTTATTTTAATCATGTAGATGATCAATTTTCGGATTTTCTTAAGTCACGTGGACAAGAATTGAAATCAGAATTTTATATTCCAGCAGTTGTTGACCAATTGATAAACGATAAAGTATTGAGTGTTGAAGTATTGGATACTAATTCTTCATGGTTTGGTGTTACATATCAAGAGGACAAACCTATAGTAATGGCAAAATTAAAAGAATTGATCGCTCAAGGAGCATATCCAGAAAAGCTGTATTAATAAATGTTCTGATGCTATCCTTCAAGCATTCATACTGACCATGCAATATCTATTTTGGTAATCTATATCAGTTAACCAATTTGTTTGTTTCATAAATGCCATATGAGGTTTTCACTCCATCAATAACTTTTTCCGTCTATCTTATTCAACACTTTAGTAACAGCAACAAATGTTGTCTCTGCAATTACTTGCTGTGAAAACGAAAATTGATATTTTTCTAAATATTGGTCTATGGTAATAATTTTTTTTAGTTGTTTGTAACGTCCAAGCTTATGGAGAGGAATCCGCAATAGCGGATTCCTCTCTGATTATGCAGTGATATCATCGGTTACTACTATTTTTCACCTAACTTATCTTTCAAATTCTCCCACTCTT
>JAZGFO010000120.1:0-9475 GCA_036479655.1 Saprospiraceae bacterium | reverse complement strand
GATGCTGATTATAACCTCAAGGTTATAGGTGGTGATGTAAAAAACATAATCGGTGTAAGTACTAATAGTCCAGAGTTAGAAGGACTAATCGCTTTTCCTAATCCTGTATCAGGAATATTGAATTTTGATGTGTCAAGTATTAATGTTGATGGTACTATGTCCGTAACAATATATGACCTATTGGGCAAGAAAATAAAAACTGCTCAAGATACTAAAATCGATGTATCCGATATTGCTGCAGGCTTACATTACTACAGAGTAGAGATAGGATTATATACGACTGTTGGTAAAGTTATGATAATAAAATAGGAAAAAAACCCCAAGTCAGTTACAGTTAGTTTGTGAGAGAGGTTGATACATTTATTTGAATCAGCCTCTCTTTTTTTTCAGCAATAGTGTTACAATTTAGTATTTCTCTAATTTCTTTGTTTATTTGCAGTATGGGACTACTAATATTTGGAATTATAACAGTGTTTTTTTCGTTTTTGTGCTCAATATGGGAAGCGGTATTATTATCGATAACACCATCATTTGTAAATACGGAAGTCCAAAAAAATCAGTGTTAGGAAAAAAACTTAGCGAATTCAAGGAAGACATAGATCGACCTCTTTCTGCTATTTTGACGCTCAATACTATTGCACATACAGTTGGGGCTATTGGAGTCGGTGCGATGGCAGCCTCTATATTTGCTGACAAACAGCCTTTTTTGGGAATTATCTCATATGAGTCAATAGTGGCAGTAGTTATGACATTAGCAATATTGTTTTTGTCAGAGATCATACCAAAAACCATCGGTGCTAATAATTGGAAGTCATTGACTCCATTTACTGTTAGTTCACTTTCTTTGTTACTAAAGGTTCTTGCACCAATAATATGGATATCACAATTGATAACTAAGAAATTTAAAAACGAAAAAAATAAAAGTGTATTTACACGTACAGATTTTTTAGCGCTAACAGATATGGGTACTTCGACAGGAGCAATACATAAGAATGAATCTAAAATCATTTCTAACCTTTTAGGAATGGACAAGTTAAAGGTTCAAGATGTGATGACACCTAGAGTGGTAATACAAGTTACAGACCAAAATCAAACATTACAATCGTATTATGAGGAAAACCAACCACTTAGGTTTTCTAGAATTCCAATCTATGAAGGACAACCGGATCATATAGTAGGAATGGTACTTAAAGATGAAATTTTACAAAATATAATTGAAGGAAAAGGGAATAAGGCATTATCATCGATATCTAGAAATATTAAAATGATAAATCAAGAAAAATCTCTTAATGATTTATTCAGTAATTTGACTGAAGAAAAAGATCAAATTGCTGTTGTAGTAGATAATTATGGTAGTGTAACAGGTATTGTAACAATGGAAGATGCGTTAGAAACCATCATTGGTATGGAAATTATTGATGAGACAGATAGCGTTGCTGACCTTCAAGCATTGGCACGAAAAAAATGGGAAGAAAGAGCTAAAAAATTAGGCGTAATAGAATAATTGTAGCTGACATGCATCGATTTAAGGATAATTGTTGTCCTATTACTACCAAATAGTAGGTTTTTTGTGTAAAATGCCCTATATTGAAATGCATTTAAATAACAGTATTTTCCCAAGCTACTGATTTATAAACAAATAAAAAGAAAAAATGAAGAAGATTCTAATCATATTTATTTTTGTGATGACGGCCATGATGGTTCAAGCACAAAATGTGCAACAAGTAGAAAACACTGTAATTAAGGAAATGGATGCTCTTGAAAAAGTAGTCACATTAGATAAACCAGAATTGAAATTTAATAAAAATCAAGTAGTTAAGCTTGAAAGAGTCATGCTAAAAAAAGCTAAAGACTTGGTTGATCTTAGAAGTAGTGAAATAGCTAAAGTTGATTATCCAAATGCTTACAATGCGATAGTAAACAAGTATGAAGACCAAATAATGCCTATACTGTCAACAGCTCAAAAAATGGCATATAGAAAAAACAAGAAAAAACAAATCAAACTAATAAAGGATACTCATTAAGTATAAGACACACCTAAGACACATCTAAGAAGCCTCCAAAAAAGTCCGTCTGACAAGACAAAAACAGATCTAAGACCACACCTAAGTCAACATCTAAAAAGCGGGCAGCCCGTGCGAAAACGTGGGTGCGGGAGCGGCATTGCAGCATAGCAATTTTTCGGACTAGATTTTTTTTGTTTATTCATTTCGCTCCTATTTTCTTTATGGTATTCATGAATCTCCTAAAGTCGATTTGTGTTTTTTTTATCAATGAAAAAAAATGAAAATCTGTCTGATAAGACACATCTAAGAAGCATCCAAAAAGTCCGTCTGACAAGACAAAAACAAAAACATTATTTTACAACACTTCATATATACCAGCGATCCCTTGTCCGCCTCCTACACAAGCAGTAACCATACCGTACTTTTTATTTTGTCTTTTCAATTCATGAAATAATTGTATGCTTAATTTAGTACCAGTACATCCTAATGGGTGACCTAATGCTATAGCACCTCCATTTACATTTACCTTATCAGGATCAAGACCTGCTTCATTGATAACAGCTAAAGCTTGAGTGGCAAAAGCCTCATTTAATTCGATAAGATCAATATCATTTAATGTTAGACCTGCTTGTTTGAGCGCTTTAGGAATAGCCACGCAAGGACCAATACCCATATATAACGGATCTACACCACCTACGGAGCAAGCTACTAACCTTGCAATAGGTTTAAGATTGTATTTATTAACTATTTCTTCACTTACTACAAGTACAAATGCCGCACCGTCAGAAATCTGAGAACTATTACCTGCAGTGACAATACCACCTTGCTTAAACACTGGTCGCAACTTAGATAAGCCTTCAATAGTAGTACTACGTCGAACTCCCTCGTCCATAGATACAGTATGACTTGATTCTATTTTCTTGCCATTCTTTACAAAAACATCTTCTACTTTTATAGGTACTATTTGATCATTAAAATATCCATTGTCAATTGCTTTTGCTGCTAATTCGTGAGATCTAAATGCAAAAGTATCTGCACCTTCTCTTGATATATTATATTTCTCAGCTACTGCTTCTGCCGTATGTCCCATCCCTACATGGTAGTTGATATTTTCTAAAGAAGCTTTATAACTAGGCGCCAATTTGTAACCAGTCATTGGTATCATACTCATACTTTCTGCACCACCTGCTACATAGATATGCCCCATTCCCGCTGCAATCTTACCGACAGCAATAGCAATGGTTTCTAATCCAGATGCACAATATCTATTTACGGTCATTCCCGGAACCTCCTTGCCTAATGCACGAGCACCTATCAATCTACCTACTTGTAATCCTTGTTCTCCTTCTGGATTGGCACAGCCTACGATTACATCATCTACTTCTTTGTTATCGATTTGAGGTATAGAATCCATCAAATGTTTGAGAACATCTACTGCCAAATCATCTGACCTATAGTTTTTAAAACCTCCTCTTTTTGCTTTTCCAATTGCTGATCGGAATCCTTGTATTATATATGCGTTCATTTTGATCTTTTATATTTATAAAAATAGGTGTTTGCCCAAGACTTAGTTTCTTAATGGTTTGTTATTCATCAACATATATTGAATCCTATCTAAAGTTTTTTGATTTTTTAATAATTCTAAAAACCCTTCTCGTTCGATATCTAATAAATACTGCTCTGACACTTTTTGAGTTTGAGTAAGATCTCCACCACAAAGCACAAAAGCTACTTTTCGAGCAATTAATACATCGTAATCTGACATATAGTTTCCGAGTTTAAACTCATTTATGGCAGTATATAGTGTGCCGAGGGACCCTCTGCCAAGAACAGTTACTTCTTTAGGTACAGGTGGAGTATAATTGTCAGCCAAATGTATTACTTCCTTTTTAGCTTCACTTAAGACTCGACTTGTATTGATGACCACTCTGTCCCTTACAGGATCTAAAGAACCACTATTAAAACCTTCAAATCCAGATGTAGCAACTTCTGCTGTTGCGATTGCTTTAAGTTTCTGTATCATAGTTGGGATTTGTACATCACCTTCAAAAAAAGATTCTGAGGCACGAACCGCATATTCTTTAGTACCTGCTCCTCCAGGCAATAATCCTACACCAACTTCCACAAGACCGATATATGATTCTGCGGCAACTACAGCAGCATCACAGTGCAACAATATTTCGCAAGCACCACCAAATACATATCCCTGTGTAGCACAAACGATAGGAATTTTTGAATAGCGAATATTCATATTTACTTGCTGAAAACCATTTACAATCTCTTCTAATTTTTCAAAATCATTTTGCATCGCTAACATGCCTACAAACATCAAATTAGCTCCTACAGAAAAGTTTTTTGCATTGTTTCCTATTACGATTCCTTTCCAATCCCCATCTTCTGCTATTTGTATTGCCTTCATTATTCCTTCTCCTGTACCTTCTCCTAATACATTTGACTTTGATGTAAATTCAAAACATAATACACCATCACCAATATCGTGAAGTATACATTCTGCGTTTTTATATACAGGGGTCTTGTACCTAAAATTATCTAATACAATTATATCTTCGGTTCCTGGTACAATCTTATACGATTTACTTTTTATATCATAATATTTTCGTTTACCTTCTTCATTTTTATAAAACGAATTGTTACCACTATCTAACAAAGCATTTATCCAATCAGGGAAAATCTCACCAATATCTGCCCCCATTTCCTTTGCTTCTTTTATACCGATCATGTCAATCAACTCAAATGGTCCATATCCCCATGCATAACCAGCTTTCATCGCATTATCTATACTAAATAGATCATCAGAAATTTCTGGAATTTTGCTAGCTGCATATACTGCAGTTCCTATTAGTAGTTCTTTTAAGAATTTTCCATCATCAGTTTCAAGTGCAACCATTTGTTGGATACGTTTGTCCATTATTTCTACTTTTTTCGAAATTCCAATTGCATCTAAACGTGGTTTTATAGATTTCCTATATTCTAATGTTTCTAAATCAAGCGCAAGGACAATACGTTTTCCTTTTTCGTCTCTGTCTTTCGTCTTTTTGTAAAATCCTTGACCAGATTTTTTACCATAAAATTTATTATCTGATAGATGTTGAATAAAACGTGGAACCCCATCTTTTTTGACCTTCATTGCGTATTCGTCATCAGGGCAATTGTCTATAACCCCTTTAGTTACCTTCATACTTGTATCCAAGCCTACCAAATCCAATAATCGATAACTTCCTGTATTAGGCATTCCGATTGCTGGACCAGTAAGTTTGTCTACTTCTTCTATTTTGAAATTGTACTTTTGGGTTAGTTCTTGTACTTTATTACCAGTATAAAAACCAATTCTATTGGCAATAAAAGCTGGTGTATCCTTACATTTTACAGTTTGTTTTCCAAGATACTTATCTCCATACTCCATCCAAAAATCAATAACTTCTGGAGCAGTACTTTCATGAGGGATTACTTCAAAAAGACGCATGTACCTTGCTGGATTGAAAAAATGTGTACCACAAAAATTATGTATAAAATTTTCTGTCCGTCCATCAGCTAATTTGTATATTGGTATTCCTGACGTATTGGATGTCACAAGAGAATCTAATTTTCGATATTGATCTACTTTTTCGAAAATCTGTTGTTTAATATCTAATCGTTCTATAACAACCTCAATAATCCAATCACAATCTGATATTCTTTCAAAATCATCTGTAAAGTTTCCTGTCGAAATTCTTGAAGAAAACGCTTTGTCATAAAGCGGAGCAGGTTTTGACTTGATTGCTGTTTTTAATGCGGCATTGACAATGCTATTCCTAACATCTCTATTGTTTTTTTTGTCTTCTGATAAATCAAAAGGCACAATATCTAACATCAATACCTCTAATCCTATATTGGCTAAATGACAGGCTATACCTGATCCCATTACGCCTGATCCTAAAACTGCTACTTTTGCTATTCTTCTTGCCATAGTATTGCTTTTTTATTTTTGATTCTCAAATATAAGAAATTTAACTTTGAGTATAGTTTTTATTTCTAATAATATTAACCTTCGTAAAATTTTTAGATAAAATGTAGATGCTTATCTTCTTTTAACAATCAAATTAGTCCAATGGTTGAATAAATATTTAATAAATTTGGTTTAATAAATTTAATTTCAATACAAAAGAAACTTTATAACCTTTAGTATAAAGGGAGATATTACAATGATAATTGCTATTTTTACATTATGTCAAAGAAAATAAAGAATCAACAAAAGATACTTGAAAAATTAAAAATTGAGGAGCTTAATCCAATGCAAGAAGAAGCTAAACTTGCTATTCATTCAAGTAGGGAAGTTATAATATTATCACCCACAGGAACTGGAAAAACACTTGCATTTTTATTACCTATTATATCAGAGTTGAAGCCAGATTTAGATGGTGTGCAAGTTATGATATTAGTACCATCAAGAGAGCTGGCAATACAGATAGAGTCGGTAACCCGAGAAATGGGAACAGGCTATAAAGTCAATGCCGTATATGGTGGAAGAGCAATATCAAAAGATAAAATGGACCTAAAACATACACCAGCTATCTTGATAGGTACACCGGGTAGAGTAGCAGACCATGTCAGGCGAGGGACTTTTAGTACAGAAAGTGTTGCTACTTTAGTTCTTGACGAATTTGATAAATCTTTGGAAATCGGATTTGATGAAGAAATGGAAGAAATATTAAGCAGTCTTGGTAGTCTTCACAAAAAAGTATTAACATCTGCTACTGATGCAGTGGTAATCCCAAAATTTGCAGAAATTGAATCACCAATAGTTGTCAATTACTTATCAGAGGGTGTTGCACAATTAGTTATAAAATCAATTATTTCTCCTTTTAAAGATAAGATCCATACTTTAGTAGACGCATTGTGTCATTTGGGTAATCAACCAGGGATTATTTTTTGTAATTATAAAGATAGTATTCAGCGAATTAGCCAACAACTAAAAGATCATGATATAAGTCATGCCTGTTATTATGGTGGTTTGGAACAGCATGATAGAGAACGAGCATTGATAAAATTTAGAAACAAGACACATCAATTGTTAATTGCCACGGACCTTGCTGCAAGAGGCTTAGATATTCCAGAACTTAAGTTTATTATTCATTATCATTTGCCATTGAGAGAGCAAGAGTTTACTCATAGAAATGGGCGTACAGCAAGGATGAAAAGCAATGGTACTGCATTTGTACTGCACTGGGAAGAGGAGGAATTGCCAGATTTTGTTGGACAACTTGAAGAAGAAAATATTGAAAGAGCAGAACCTCCTTCTCCTTCTGAATGGCGTACTTTGTTTGTTTCTGGTGGTAGAAAAGATAAAATATCTAAAGGCGATATAGTAGGACTGTTTTTTAAGTCGGGAAAACTTAAAAAAGAACAAATGGGTCTTATAGAATTAAAACAAGATTGCGCATTTGTAGGTGTAAGAGCTGATGGTATCAAACAATTATTAACGCTTATTGATAATACCAGACTCAAAAAGAAGAAAGTCAGAGTTTATGAAATATAAATTATATTTTAATAAATTTTGACCGTGCTACTGTAGTACCATTTTGATTATGAAGTAATAGGATATACATACCTTTTTTTAAATAACTTACATCTATTGATAGATTATCACCTTCCAAAGTAGGATACACTGACGCGATTACTTGTCCAGAGATACTTACAATCGATACTTTGTTAATATCGACTTGAGGAGAAATAATGTTTACAGTAGCATTCGCAGGATTAGGACTTATCATCAATCGCTCAATAGTAACGTTTTGAGTGTTTACTATTTTACACGCTTCGGAAACATCGTCACAGTATAATCTTGCTAATCGACAATCTAAAATAAAGGGATTTTTATAACCGCCTTGATATGCTGCAATTTTTTTATTCCTATTCCATTCTTTTTCATCAACAGGATCTTGATACATCCATTCACATAGGGTATTGACTTGTAATCCAAAAAAATTGGGCGCAGTCTGGTCAGCTTGAGATTGATACATAGTGTAAAAGTAAAAATATGCTCTAGCTACATCTCCCTTGTGTTTTTCTCTTGGTTCAAAACCCTCTCCAGTAAGAATTTCGCTATAACCATCAATGTTATTATTAGGAATAGAAGTAACTATATTGGCATTCAAAAACCATTTATCTGTTTGGCTATCTATTATATTTTGAAAAGGTAAACTACCCCTATGCGAATTGACATTGGCCCTTGTAGGAAATAGATGATGCATATCACTGTAAGCTAATGTATTCTCCAATGCTCCCTTAGATCTTGGATAAGTATGCTCAGTATTGATACCGAGCCCAAAAGCAAAAACAGTTGGGTCTTGAGATGGGTCTAATGTTATAGTATAACCAGTGTATACACATTCCAACTTATTATCAATAGCATCAATTTTACTAAAAAACGTATCTCGTGCTTGACTGTAACTAAGCACGCTATTGGTTTTGTAGGTATTTACCAAAGCAGATCTAAGGTTTTCGCCTTCTAAATCATTAAAAACACTTTCGTGGTCGAATTGAGCATTAATGTTACAATACAAAAAGGTCAAGAAAATGCTAAAGTATAATTTCATAATAATATATCTTTCTAATTTTTGTCAAATATACTATGGTTTTATTGGAATCTTGTGATTAGAAATTAGAAAGTCGAAAACATGCTTTTGTATAGGATTATTTATTGGATAATATATTTTATATTTGACCAATATTTAATACAACTAATAAAGAAAATATTTTATGATTTTATCGATGACAGGTTTTGGACAAGCTACTAGCCAATATAAAGACAAAAAGATACAAGTGGAGATAAAGTCACTCAATGGAAAAACTTCTGATGTCAGATGTAGAATACCAAATAGCTATAAGGAAAAAGAAGTATATCTTAGAAAACAAGTATTAAGTAAAGCTTTTCGTGGAAAATTTGATTTTACACTTATTATAGAATCAGATAAAGGAGGTGATGAGTATGGTCTGAACAAAGTACTGTTTAAAAAATATTATGAAGAATTGTCTTCATTACAGAGAGAGTTAGGAATCGAGCAAGGAGATATATTACAAACGATTATGCGTATCCCTAATGTAGTCGGAGCTATAAATGAAGATGTAGATCAGGACGAATGGGAAGTCGTTGCAAGTACTGTTGACCAAGCAATAGTTGCACTCAATGAATTTAGAGCTCAAGAAGGAATTGTTACCGAAAAAGATCTTCAAGATGCCTCAGATACAATAGCTGATTTATTAAATCAAGTTACTCCATACGAAGAAAGTCGAATAGAAACGATAAAAGAACGGTTTAGGAAAAATCTTGAAGAATTTAAATCTGATGAAAAGATAGACAGCAATCGATTTGAACAAGAAATAATATACTATCTTGAAAAATTGGATATCAATGAAGAAAAAGTAAGACTTAGCCAACATTGTAAGTTTTTTAGTGAAGTGCTGCAAAG
>JAZGFO010000119.1:0-14766 GCA_036479655.1 Saprospiraceae bacterium | reverse complement strand
CTTAATTTTGGATGAAAGTTTTATTCACTTTGCATATGAAGGAGCTGACTTATATCAAATATCTAATCAAGAATTGATAAAGCAATATCCAAACCTTCTTATAATAAAGTCAATGTCAAAGGATTTTGGTATTGCAGGAATAAGGGCAGGATATGGTATAATGTCAAAAGAAAATGTAGCTAAACTGCTCTCCAATGGTTATCTATGGAATGTCTCTGGATTAGCGGATTATTTTTTTAAAGTCTATAGTGAACAAAAATTTACAGAAGAATACGAAATAGTCAGAAAAAAGTACATCATGAACACCTTGATGTTTTTGAATGAGCTAAATGGATTAGAAACTATAAAAACCTATCCTTCAAAAGCCAATTTTGCTCTTATTGAAATAACCAATGGTATGAGTTCTTTTGATTTCACTATGGAGTTATTAATAAATCATGGTGTTTATGTTAGAGATTGTAGTGATAAAATAGGCTTAAAAGGTGAATTCATACGAGTCGCAAGTAGATCATTCGAAGAAAATCTTAAAATATTAGAAGCGATTAAGTCTATATGATTCTCAGTCTAAAGAAGTTGATTTTTAGATTATTGTATCGAATCTGGGACGTAAAGCAGAAAAGAAAGCTGCAGAAAATTAATAGTTTTGACCAAGTATGTGTTTTTGATATTGACAATACACTTACAATTAGTCAATTAGGTAAACCAGTCAATCACTTATCCCCTATTCCCAGAGATGGTATGATCAATTATGTAAAAGAACTAATTAATCAAGGTAAAAAAGTGATTTTTCTTAGTGCTAGGAATTTTAATCTATTCGACAATACTATCGATTGGTTACAACACCAAGGAATATTCGATAAAGATAAAAATGAATTATTTTTAGTACATTCTTCCATATCTAAAATTGAATATCTAAAGAAATTAATAGAATCTAACAAGGCAGTTCTTTTTATAGATGACCTAAGTTACAATCATGAAAATAGTAATATCAAATACTACAAAGAAACTGAACAAGAAATAAATAAGCTAAACATTGAATTCAAAGGTTTAGATTTTATAAGTAAATTGAAAAACGAACCAAAGAAATTTTAATAGTACCATGTGTGGAATAGCAGGAATACGAACATATAAATCGAATCAAAACTTGAATCTTGAAAGAGATATAAAGCGAATGACAAACATCATGTCCCATCGTGGGCCTGACGATGAAGGGTTCTGTATTTCAGAAAACAATGTTGTGCTGGGGCATCGTAGATTAAGTATTGTAGATCTTAGTCCTACAGGGCATCAACCGATGAATACTGATGATGGACGTTATGCCTTGGTGCTCAATGGCGAAATCTATAATCATGAAGAGCTCAAAGTTGAGCTGGTCGCATTGGGCTATAAGTATAAAGGCCTATCAGATACAGAAACCGTACTCTATGGATATGCCGAATGGGGAGATGCAATATTCAATCGATTGAATGGTATATTCGCAATAGCTATATACGACCGAAAAACGGAAGTACTGACTTTGGCAAGGGATAGATTTGGTGTAAAACCTTTGTATATAGCCAAAGGAGCACAAGGTTGGATTTTTGCCTCCGAAATAAAGTCAATACTGGAAGTGGACACTTTCAATAATGTGAATAAACGCAGCCTTCATGAGTTTTTATTCTATGGTTATCCAATGAAGGAAAGGACTATGTTTGAAGGAATATCAAAAGTTCTGCAAGGTCAAGTTTTGAAAATTTTGCCTTCTGGGGAATCCACAACATCTTTGTTTTGGAAACCCGAAGACATTAAATTAAGTACTTCTAATATTTCTGAAGAATATGCCATCGATCAGACAAGATCATTGTTAGAGTCAGCTGTTAAACGTCAATTAATGAGTGATGTACCTGTAGGTGTGTTTTTAAGTGGAGGGATAGACTCAGGAGCAATGACGGCATTTGGATCAAAACACTACGGAGGTCGTTTAAAAACGTTCTCGGCAGGTTTCGATTTTGGTGATGCGGGTCATAATGAACTGCCAATGGCAGCAAGAGTAGCAAAAAAATTTAATACAGAGCATCATGAAATGATGATCAAGGGAGGAGATCTTCCCGACATCATCGAAAAACTAGTATGGCACCACGATGCTCCTTTTTCAGATGCTGCTAATATACCGCTCTATCTAATGACTCAGCAAGTAAAAGATAGTGTAAAAGTAATATTGCAAGGAGATGGTGGAGACGAATTGTATGCTGGATATCAAAGATATCATTTAGCATATCACCATCGAAAATATAAATTTATTACAAGTGCTCTACATCCTATCCAATCTTATGTTCCAAATAATAAACTAAGAGACCAAATTAAAAGATTCTATCCAATATTTAATCAAAATAATGAAGGAAATCGATTTGGAAGACTACTAACCATGGAGACTCCAGAAAATTCTCCATTGAATATCTTGGACAATAATGTAAGAAAGGATATTGAAAAATATGATCCATACCAATACTTTGGAGAGATCGCAGATAGATTTTCAAATATAAAAACGCAAGCTCAAAAATTACTTTGGTTGGACACCCAAATCATCTTGCCTGATCTATTCTTAGAAAAAGTAGATAAAAGCACAATGGCAAATTCGATCGAAGTTAGAGTACCTTTTCTCGACAATGAACTTTCTGCTTTTGCAATGGGATTACCTGCAAAGTTGAAACTCAAAAAAGGTGTAAAAAAATATATCCTTAAAAAATCACTAGAGGGCATACTCCCTAATGAAGTGCTTTATGGACCAAAGAAAGGTTTTGGTGTGCCGTATGAAAATTGGACTAGAGGTCCTTTGTTTACATTTATGCATGATCATATAATTTCTTTTATTGATAAGAATCCCGGTCTATTGAATAAAAAAATACTCGCTTCTATGATGCATGAGCACAATAATGGAATTGGTAGCCACGGAAGAATACTATGGAAAGTCTTGAACCTGGTATTGTGGATGGAAAAGTATAATATAAAATATAACTAATCTCTAAATAAATAACAAGGATAATATCAAACAGTCCTTATATGATTAAATAAATGAAGAAAATATTGCTCGTTATAGATAATCTTGGTTCAGGTGGAGCCCAAAATCAATTGACATTGCTTGCTGTAGGATTAAAAAAACGAGGTTATGATATGACTGTTTTTACATATTACCCAGATAATTTTTTTGAATATAGATTAAGTGAAAATAACGTACCTTTAGTCAATGTACAAAAAAAAGATAAAATTGGGATCAATGTAATCTGGGGATTAAAAAAATATATAGATATTAACAATGTAGATACTGTCATTACATTTATGAGGGGATCCAATTTTTATGGGAGCATTGTAAAAAAAATAGCCCGAAAATCATTTAAGCTTATTATCTCATACAGAAGTAAGACAGACTTCGAAAATTTTCCTTCCACAGAAATAAAGAGGTTGAAATGGGTAAATAAGATAGCGGATGCGATAGTTGCCAATTCTCACCATGAACGAGAAAGATGGCAAAATAAACAACCAAAACTGGCTTACAAATGGCACACAATCTACAATGCAGTTGATTTTTTAAAATTCCACCCATTGGACGATAATATCAAAAAAGATTATTTCTTAATAGTAGGGAGTATAAGCCAACATAAAAATGGCTTGGTGGTGATAGAAGCCCTAAGGTTATTGGTAAAAACAAATCCCAATATTCATATACTTTGGGTTGGTGAAAAAAACATACATCTTCCAGATAGAAAAGCATATTTGATGCAGATGGAAAGCAAAATAGAAGAATATAATTTAGTAGATAATTTTACTTGGGGAGAACCTGTTTCCGATATTGAACATCTATATCATGAAACCAAAGCATTAATCCTTCCTTCTATTACAGAAGGTCTTCCTAATGTAGTATGTGAAGCAATGTCTTGTGGCACTCCATGTATTGTTTCTAATGTACTCGACCACCATAATCTCATTGATGATCGTATTTCTGGATTTCTATTTGACCCAAAAGATGCGGAGACCTTAATGAAGGCGATGTTAAGTATTGATCAGATGAGTAGTCAACAGTACTCAGATATGAAAAAAAATGCAAGTTTGAAAAGTATAAAGCTATTTTCAAATGAAAAATTCACATCTTCATTTGAGCAATTAATTAATAAATAATGATAGGAAGATTAATTAATACTTTATATAAAATCAATAGAAAAATATTAATGTTTCTATATAGACCTATGTTTAAAAAGCATGGTAAAAACTTTGTATTTGATCCATTTAGTCAATTTAGTTATGGAACGATTGAAGTAGGAGATGATGTATATATTGGACCAAGAGCAAACTTTGGTAGTATAACATGTATTACAATAGGCAATAAAGTTATGTTTGGTCCTGATGTTTCACTTTTAGGAGGAGATCATAATACAAGTCAGATTGGAGAATTTATGGTGGATGTAAAATGGAAATTACCAGAAAATGATTTGCCTATAATAATTGAAGATGATGTATGGATTGGAGCAAGAGCTATAATATTGAAAGGAATAACTATTAAAACTGGCAGTATAGTAGCAGCTGGCTCATTGGTAACAAAAGATGTTTCTTCGTACTCAATTGTTGGGGGAATTCCTGCCAGGCTTATTAAAGAAAGATTTAGTCCAAAAGATTTAGAACGACATAAAAATTTGCTAAATGCTAAATAAGATATTAAAAACCATTCAATCTTTTTTATATGCTGTTGGTAGTTTTTCGTTTCTAACAATACTAAAAAAACACAATAGGAAATCCTCAAATTGTGTTTTAGTTTACCCAGATTTTCCGAGAGATATAATTAAGTATTTTTATTCTGATGGATTTATAAATGATCTTGCACTTATAAATGCTGTTGCCATTCACGATGAAAATTTCAAAATAAAAATTGGCAAAAACAAAACTAGAAAATGGCAGAATAATAATATCTACTACAATATGAGCAATAGGTTTAGAAAACCACAGAGCATCGACTACACTCAAGATTTATATCATTTTGTTAAAGATTTAGAAGATTCAAACATTTGCTTTCCAAATTCAAGTGAAGTCCTTTGGTGGGAAAATAAATCTTTTATGCACAAAGAGTTTGATAAAAATGGGATAAAATGTCCTAAATCAAAAATAATGGAGGTCACCGAAGTCACTAAAAATGAGACTTTAGACTTTTCTCTACCATTTTTGGTAAAAGAAGTACATAGTGCAGGATCATTAGGTGTTCATAAAATTAATTCATACCAAGAATTAGAATTTATAATGCAAGAGATAATAAATAGAGGAGAAAATGAAGAAGTAATTATTCAAGAACTTTTAGAAATGGATAGAGATTTGAGAGCTATTGTAGTCGGAGAAGAAGTAGTATTGCATTATTGGAGAATTAATAAAGGAAAAGAATGGAAACCTACATCTACAAGACATGGAAGTGATGTTGATTTTATTACATTTCCAGAAGAATGGAAAACACATATTATTGGACTTAATAAAAAACTAAAGCTTACCGCTGGTGCATATGACTTAGTATGGGTTGGCAATGATTACTCAGTCGAGCCATATGTCTTAGAAGTAAGTCCATCATTCCAACCCAACCCAAAACCACCATCAAATCTAACTAAGTCGTACGGAAAATGGAAGTCTGGATTTAATCTATTAAGAGGATATCCTGTAAGGTTTGTCAAGGTTGTTAATAGTATTAAATATAAGTTGGTCATATCTTATAAAAAACAAATGACACAAAGTAATAATTAGGTTGATTTGAAGAAGAAAAAAAAGAAAATACTTTTTATTGGGTCGTTTAAAAGCAAGAGTACGACTGGTCATGTAGGAGGACAAATGTTTGCATGTAATTCATTAATAAATTCGGAATTGAAAGATAATTATGAATGGATACTGATAGACACTACTGCAAATACTAATCTAAAACGATCTTTTTTGAATCGGTTGTTCATGGCTATTCTCAGATTAATAAAAAGTTTTTATTATATTCTTTTTGGAAGAATTGATATTGCGATGGCTTTTTGCTCTGGAGGACACAGCTTTTTGGAAAAAGGATTAGTCATTCGATTTGCAAAACTATGTAATAAAAAAACAATTTTAGCACCTCGTGATGGATTTCTAATAGATCAAATCAACAATTCAGAAGCATTCAAAAACAAAGTACTTCGAATCTTCAAGTCAACTGATACAGTTATTTGCCAAGGTACGTTTTGGAAATCATATTTTTTGAACAATTTTGATTTGCCAAAAGATAAATTCATTGTAATAAATAATTGGATAAAAAGTACGAACTATCAAAGTAAAAAAAGGTCAATTAATAATCCAATACAGTTATTGTTTTTAGGCTGGGTAGAAAAAAACAAAGGGGTATGGGATGTTTTAGAGGCAATGAAACAGTTAAAAGGAGAAAATATAAAACTAACAATAGCAGGTAAAGGAGAAGATTTCGATAGATTCAAAAAAGCAATAATAGAAAATGATTTAACTAATGAAATTGATATGATTGGATGGATACTAGGATCAGATAAGTATAAACTATTACATAATTCTGACATCCTTATTCTCCCTTCTTATAGAGAAGGATTACCAAATTCTCTATTAGAAGCTATGTCTTCAAGAACAGCAGTAATTGTAAGTAATGTGGGCGCAATTTCAGATGTAATTACTAACGGATTAAATGGGTTTTTGATCCGACCTGGTAAACCACAAGAGATAGAATCTTGTATTAGAAAATATCTAATGGATAATAATTTGATAAATACTCATGCTGAAAATGCTTTAAAAACAGTAAGATCAAAAAATTCCTTAGAAGCAGTTTTGCCCCTTTTTAAATCAATTTTCGAATAAATTAATTTTGATAGATACAGTTATACTTACAATTTACAATGTAGATATTTAAGGAAAAATGCTACTCAAATTTATAAATAAAACAATATGTGTGGAATAATAGGTATCCTTTCAAAGGATAAGCATAAGCATATCAAAGCCTGTAACACCATGATCAATCATAGAGGTCCTGATGATGAGGGACTTTTTATAGATGGTAATTTGGCCTTTGGACATCAAAGATTGTCAATAATTGACCTAAGTGAGAATGGGCATCAACCGATGCAAATAGATGGAGGTGCAGTGACTATGATCTTTAATGGAGAGATATATAATCATATGGAAATCAGAGCAAGTTTGAAAGGTAATTATAAATTCAAATCATCTTCAGATACGGAAACTATAATATACGCCTATAAGGAGTTCGGTACCGCAGTCTTTGCAATGTTGAATGGTATTTTTGCATTAGCAATATTTGATAAACGGTCTCATCAGTTAATCGTTGCACGAGATCACTTAGGTGTCAAACCACTATATTATTACCATAATGAAGAAGATTTTTTCTTTGGTTCAGAAATAAAATCATTTTTAAAAATTCCCAATTGGGATAAAACAATTGACAATTCTGCATTAGTTAATTATTTACATTTTATGTGGTCTCCTGGAGAACAAACACCGTTCCAACACATTAAAAAATTATTGCCGGGTCACTTTATTAGTATTGATTTAAACAATATTAAAACAAAAAATGTTGAACAATTCTATGATATACCTTTCGATGGTACTTCTATAGATATGTCAGAGTCAGAATGGATAGAGGCTCTTGATCAAAAATTCTCTACTGCAGTAGAAAGACAATTGATGTCAGATGTACCAGTAGGATTTTTTCTATCTGGAGGATTGGATTCAAGTATTATTGTAGCAAAAGCAAGAGAGTTAACGGATAATAAGTTACAAACATTTACAATAGATACAGATCTCAATAAAAATGACAAAGAAGGATTTTCAAATGATCTACATTATGCAAAACAAGTTGCAAAACATCTTGACGTAAAACTCGAAATAGTTCCTGCTCAAGTAGATATTGTAGATGATTTTGACAAAATGATCTGGCATATGGACGAACCACAAGCAGATGCCGCTCCACTTAATGTATTAAACATAAGCAATATAGCAAAAAATATGGGCTATAAAGTCCTATTGGGCGGTGCAGGTGGCGATGACTTGTTCTCAGGATATAGAAGACATCAAGCATTAAGTTATGAAAAATACTTAGATCCCATTCCCAAATTTATGGGTTCAATAGCAAATGGTTTTTTAGCTCCTTTCTCCTCGTCCAATTCAACTGTTAGAAGAGCAAAAAAACTACTAAAAGACATTAATCAAGATCAGGTAAACCGAATTGCAGGATATTACGAGTGGTTACCTCTCGATACCAACAAGCGACTTTTTTCTAAAAAAAATCAAAAAGAATTACGCAACTATAGCCCTTCGGATATTCTTATCAATCAGCTAAAACATATTCCTAATGAATCTCGGTTACTCAACCAATTATTATATTGGGATATGAAATATTTCCTAACAGACCATAATCTCAATTACACAGATAAATTGAGTATGGCAGAAGGAGTTGAAGTAAGAGTCCCATTTCTTGATATAGACTTAGTTAATTTTAGTACAAAAGTTCCTACCAATCTTAAAATGAAGGGTTCGACAGCAAAATACTTACTTAAGAAAGTAGGTGAAAAATATCTTCCTAATGATGTTATTTACAGACCAAAGACAGGATTTGGTGCTCCCGTCAGAAAGTGGATTGTAAATGATCTTGACGATATGATCCATGAACGATTGTCTCCAAAGAAAATTAGAGAAAGAGGAATATTTGATGAGAAGCAAATATGGTCCCTCATTGAAGCTAATAAATCAGGAAAAATTGATGCATCTTATCCTATATGGGGCTTATTATCGATAGAGTCATGGATGGAACAATTTAGTTGATTTATAAATGAATTTACTCTGACAAAAGCTATAGAATATTATCAATAAAATAATACTAATGACATCAAGTTCTAACATAAATATTAGAATAAATATAAGCGTTTTAGCTATAGCACTAATTTCTATATGTAATTTTGTCTCTTGCTCTAAGAAAAACTATCCGTCTGTGAAAATTGATGGGTTGAACTATATTTCTGTAATGGCTTTTGGAACAAAAGGTAATGGAAAAACAGATGATAGGTCAGCAATCCAAGAAGCATTAAATTCCGGAAAGAATATATATTTTCCTAAAGGTGATTATTTACTAAAATCTAAAACTTCAACAACAGCTCTACTTGTAGCAACTGCCAAAAATCGGAAGTATAGATTATTCTTCGAAGAGGAAGCAAGATTGGTTGTTTCACCTGATCAACCTACAGATTATATAAAACCTGCTGTCCTACTATTCTATGCCGAAAAAAATGGTACGATCAATCAAGTGCATATAAAAGGATTAAACATAGAAGGAAACAGAGATCTTCATAAAATAGAAAATGTAGGTATTTTGTTTTATGAAAAATCAGGATCGAAAATATCAAATGTGTATCTTGAAAATATCAGTGTAAAGAATATGGGTGGTGGTGGAATCCACACCCAAGCGAGATACAATGATTTTAAAAAAATATATACAGAAAACAACGGTGCCCATGGGATAGGAGTAATCAATACGACTAACCTTGGAGTAGAAAACGAGTTTTATCTCGATGGATTCACATCAATTGATGATGATGCATATAGTATAGACTTCAGCGGATATAGTAAAAATGGAAAATTAGTTAAAGGTTACAGCTGGAAAGGAAGTGCCAAAAACATAACATCTATTAATTCATTTTATGGGATAAAGACCGCAGGATACTGGGATTTGGATCTTGAAAACGTTACCATAGAAAACTCCGCTCACAATGGGTTTTTTATCAATGTAGATGCTCCAGGAAAAACTATCAATATCAATAATATGACCATCATCAATGCCAAAGGAAATGGGATGAGTCTAAGTGGAAATACAAATGTAATTGCTAAAAATATAAAGATAGAAGGATGTACTGTTGGATTGAATATTAGAAAAAGCAATACCACCATAGAGAATATAACTATAGATGGAAAGCATAAAAATACGGCTTCTATAAGAATGGGAGATTCTGATGTAAGTATTAAAAACTTTACTATAAAAAATGCCTCTAAAAAAGATGAGTATCCAGTATGGGTAAGAGGGGAAAATATATTACTCGAAAATGGAGAATTTATCAACAACCAATCTCCTAATGAAATGATCATCCATGAGACAGCTAAAAATGTAACCCTAAAAAATCTAAAATTTAGAATGGGCTCCAATACTAGATCAAGTGTCAAGAAAAAAGCAATTACCAATATCCAAAAACAAGGAAAAACAGATATAATCAATTGTGATTTTAGTAGAGTCACTGGAAAGAAGATCGATGATAGAACGAAAAGAATAAAAATATTAAAATAAAACGTGATTATTTTATTGCGTTTGAAAGCGAATATATTGTCTCGGTTTCGAATTAATACAAAATTACAATTGCACCATCTATATTAAAAACATCAACCTAAATGTACCTGCTAATTCATTAGAAGGAGCAAGAAGCGTTCGCATCAGCGGACACAATATTCAAAAAAACAAATACATTGAAACAAATAATACAATCCTTTAAAACAGGAGAAACCATACTCGAAGAATTACCAGCACCTAAAGTTGGACAAGGACAGATATTGATACAAACAACACGAAGTCTTGTATCGTTAGGGACAGAAAGAATGTTGGTGGAATTTGGAAAAGCAAGTCTGATACAAAAAGCAAGACAGCAACCAGACAAAGTCAAAATGGTACTTGATAAGATTAAGACTGATGGCTTGATGCCTACCTTAGAAACGGTATTCAACAAATTAGGGCAACCATTACCATTGGGATATTGTAATGTCGGTAATGTAATCGCTGTGGGAGAAGGAGTTTCAGATTTTGCTATCGGAGATAGAGTAGCAAGTAATGGATCACATGCAGAATTTGTATGTGTACCTCAAAATCTCTGTGCTCATATTCCCGATAATGTAACTGATGATGAAGCTACATTTACAGTTATCGGATCTATAGGACTACAAGGAATCAGACTACTCAATCCTACAATGGGAGAAACGGTCGTTGTCACTGGATTAGGCCTAATAGGAATCATCACAGCACAACTACTCAAAGCTAATGGTTGTAAAGTAATTGGTCTTGATGTAGATGACAAAAAGCTAAGTATTGTTAAAGAAATGGGGATTGACACCTTCAATCCATTACATGGCGACCCTGTAAAATTTGTCAATACAATAACAAATAATATTGGTGCTGATGGTGTAATAATCACCGCGTCTTCTAAGTCTGATGAGATAATAGCCCAAGCAGCTCAAATGTCGAGAAAAAGAGGCAAAATAGTTCTTGTAGGTGTTATTGGATTAAACATTAGTAGAGCAGATTTTTATGATAAGGAGTTATCATTTCAAGTATCTTGCTCCTATGGCCCAGGTAGATATGATGACAACTATGAAAACAAAGGTCAAGATTATCCTCTACCCTATGTTAGATGGACAGAAAAAAGAAATTTTGAAACAGTACTAAATGCGCTAAATACAAAAGCTGTACAAATCAATAATCTGATTTCTGAAATCGTACCTCTTGATGATTATAATAAGATCTATGGCAATATAGGTACTTCTAAGAGTATCGCAAGTATTATTGAATACAATAAAGATAGCAAACCTACCACCAAAATAAAAGTTGGTGATTACCAAACCAAGCACAACAGTGGTGCTATAGGTATTGTAGGTGCAGGTAACTTCACAAAGATGACAATGCTACCTGCCATGGCAAATGCTAATATAAAATATATAGTAAGTAAAGGTGGTCTGTCATCAAAAACCCTCGCATCAAAACATAAAATTCCATATAGTTCTTCTGATTATAACGATCTTCTAACAGATAATGAAGTGAGCTTGGTTGTCATTACCACTCGACACAATCTTCATGCTGAAATGGTTATTCAGGCGTTGAATAACAATAAAGATGTATTTGTAGAAAAACCTTTGACTATCTCACAAGATCAATTGAATACAATAATAGATCTACAAAAGCAAAAGCAACGATCCGTTACTGTTGGATTTAACCGTAGATTTTCTCCACACATCAAAAAAATAAAATCTCTACTCCCAATTACATCACCAAAAAACATGATAGCCACAATGAATGCTGGATTTATTCCTTCTGACGTATGGATACATGATATGAAAATCGGTGGAGGGCGTATTATTGGAGAAGCCTGTCACTATATTGATTTATTGGTCTATCTCAGTGGCAGCAAAGTAAAGTCAATCTGTATGAATGCAATGGGAACTAACCCAGCAGAAAATACTGACAATGCAAGTATCCTGCTTAAATTTGAAAATGGCGACAATGGAGTAGTTAATTATTTTTCTAACGGTAATAAAGCTTATTCAAAAGAAAGATTAGAAGTCTATTTTGATGAAAAAATATTAATAATGGATAATTTCAGAGAAACCAAAGGATATGGAATAAAAGGGTTTTCCAAAATGAAAACAAAATTGGACAAAGGGCATAAAAGTCAGTTTGATATGTTATCTCAAATCACTAAAAATGGTGGTGACCCACTAATTCCTTTCGATGAAATAATTAATGTTACAAATGCCAGTTTTGCAGCTATCAAAAGCATGAAAGAAGGTAGATGGATAGAAGTGTGATAGTATGGAATCCGGTAGCGAATTGTTTAATCTCGGTTTCGAATAAATTCAAAACTACATTTACTATATCACTTTTAGAAATAAAACCAAACCTATAAATTCAAAACTACTATACTTACTCCATTGAATATTAGCAAACTAATAAACACAATCAAGATCATCCCAAAGCTTGGCTTTTGGAATGTAGCTTATACAGTATGGTATAAGATATCATTGAAGTTGGGATGGAGGAAAAGATGGTTTAATCAAAAACCAACCATACAAGGTGTTTTTTATACGCCTACTTCAATTTCTAAGGACTATAGAGAGGAATGGAAAGATGGGTTAACCCTGCAAGTGGATAAGATAATGTCAGGTATTTTTACATGGTTTTCTTATCACCATTTTGAAGTGGGAGCGATACCCAACTGGCATTATAATCCGTTTGACAATGTATCGTTAGAAGGCGACAAACATTGGTCAGAAATCAATGATTTTGGTTTAAAAACAGGAGATATAAAAATCATTTGGGAATTATCAAGATTTGATTGGCTCACAACATTAAGTAGAGCATATAAAGTATTTGGAAATAAAGAATACCTTACCCGAATTAATCAATTACTTAATGATTGGTCCAAAAACAATCCGCTAAACACTGGACCAAATTGGAAATGTGGGCAAGAGACATCAATAAGAGTAATGAAGTTATTAACTTCTGCTCAATTATTGGATCAATTTTCAAATCCTCAATCTAATTTACTCGAGATAGTATTTCAACATTTAGAGCGAATAGAACCAAATATCAATTATGCAATAGCTCAAGATAATAATCATGGCACAAGTGAGGCTTCGGTATTATACATAGGAGCGACATGGTTATTAGAGCATAACTACAAGAGCAATAAACTAAAAAGTTGGAAAAAACAAGGTAGAACAATTATAGAAAATAGAATCCAAAAACTGATTCAACCTCAAGGAACATTTTCGCAACGATCAATGACTTATCATCGAGTTATGGTGGATACCATGATATTTACATTACAAATGATGAAAATGCTAAAAGAACCAACTTTTAACAATCGAATAACCAAAAAAATTGAAAGTTTAGCTATTTGGCAATATAAAATGACTTTTGGAGCTAACGGAGATGCCCCAAATTTTGGTAGTAACGATGGAGCATTATTTGAGAATCTTCATTCTAGAGATTATAGAGACTTTAGGTCTTCTACACAGACAATATTTGGGACAATATTTCAAAAATTAGCTTATAATAATTTAGATGTAAGTGAAGTTTTGTATTGGAGATTAGGTAAGGATTCACTAAAATGGAAAGTAAAAGAAATTGACTTGCCCAAAAGTGAAGTATTAGATAATCAAATGGTGATCTTAAGAAAGGAAAATATCATTGTATTTTTAAAAAATCCAGAAGACACTTTCCGTCCTGGTAATGATAGTTTCCATATCGACTTATGGTATAAAGGAGAATGTATATTACAGGATAGTGGTACATACTCTTATAATGCAGGGACTATTTCGGATGGTTTTAAAAGTGTTGCTGCTCATAATACAATACAGTTTGGCAATTATGAACAAATGCCAAAAATCAGTCGATTTTTAAATGGAGCATGGATAAAAAGCAATCCAAAAAATGGATTTATAAAAGATGATGATTCTATTATATGGCAAGGCAGTTATAAAGACTACGAAGGTAATAAACATACCAGAAATATATTTTTGTCAGAGAACACCTGTAGTATCAAAGACGAAATACAATCCAA
Source organism: Saprospiraceae bacterium (assembly GCA_036479655.1). Lineage (GTDB taxonomy): Bacteria > Bacteroidota > Bacteroidia > Chitinophagales > Saprospiraceae > CAJXUU01. The sequence goes on along the minus strand of JAZGFO010000119.1, from coordinate 394 downwards.
TAAAAAATCAGTTATAAAGTATCATATAAATGAATCAAATACTTATCATATTGAAAATATTAAGGATTATAAAGTATCAAAAACAGAAATTTCTAAGTATTATCTGCAAAAAGAGAATGCTACTTTATTAGAAAAAACTATAAATAAAAAATCTACTTTTACAATAAAATTCACTATTTAATCAATTTGCCAACTGGCCACCAATTAACGTCCCTTATTAAATGAAAATACTTTTAATACACCAATACTTTTTAGAACCCAACGATGCCGGTGGTTCTCGTTTCAATGAAATGACACGTCAGTGGTCAGAAATGGGACATGAGATAACGGTACTGTCTGGAATGATGCATGCCAATGGAAAAGAAAAAATACCAGAATACAAAGGAAAATATTT
>JAZGFO010000118.1:0-11829 GCA_036479655.1 Saprospiraceae bacterium | reverse complement strand
AGATTTAATGCTATATCTTACTTTTTCATTGTTATATAAGCTTGCTATTGCTTTGTCACGTTCCTTTTTATCCTTTCGTATGTTAGAAAGGATAGATATTACATTGGGGTTGTTATCTATTAGTGACATCTAGTTAGTTAATTGTAACCTCCAAATTACATTTATTTTATTAAAAGCCAATAATTATTAAATAAATGTGGTTTTAAGGAAGCTTTTTTATTTTTAATTGTCATTACTACATCTAAGTTTGCTAAATGCAAAATAAATGAATAATAATGTAAAATAAAAATACATTATACATTACTACAATATCTATAAATCTAAATAATAGGATTTTATAAATACTTATCTCAACAATGCACATTCTATCAATACCTAAATTGCAACATGATTCACATCATTTATTACTGTGATTCAAATCATATATAGAACAGTTATGTTTTTTGAAATTTGTCTTAACAAATCATAAAACATGAAAAAATATATCTTATTATCGATAGCATTGATTTTGGCTACTATAAGTTGTCAGCCTGAGGAAACAATTACAAAAACTTTAGATGAGGAATTGAAAGTTGCTATCCAAGAAAAATCAAAAACGGGAAAATTAGACTACTATGTATTTCCAGAATCTGATGATTACGCCAATCTTCCATTTCAAGATCCTGCAAATCCTGCGACAAAAGAAAAGGTTGAATTAGGTAATATGTTGTTTTTTGAAACAGGATTAGCACAAAAAAACAAATATGAAAGCTGTGCAGAATCATATTCGTGTGGTTCATGCCATATAGCTGCCAAAGGATATCTACCGGGGAGAATCCAAGGAATAGCAGATGGTGCACATGGCTTTGGTGCTGATGGAGAATATAGAGCATTGGCTCCGGGATATCTTGAAACTGAAATAGATGCGCAAGGAACAAGACCTATGAATATTTTAAACTCAGGATACAGTACAGTAATCACCTGGAGTGGCATATTTGGAGCGCAAGGAGTTAATCAGAACACTCAAGAACATTGGGTAGGATTAGCCGATGTTAATTATACTGGATTTATGGGTCTGGAAGCACAAAACATTGAAGCATTTGGTCTTCACAGATTAGATATCAATGAAAAAGTATTAGATGAATATGGTTATAGAGCATTGTATGATGATGCATTTCCAGATTTTATTGAAGCAGAAAGATACACACCTACAACATCCAGTTTTGCTATTAGTGCATTCTTAAGAAGTCTATTGGCTAATCGTGCACCTTTTCAAAAATACTTAAAAGGTAATGACAATGCATTATCTGAGAATCAAAAAAAAGGGGCTCTTTTGTTTTTTGGCAAAGCGGGTTGTGCTAATTGTCATAAAAGTACAGCCTTGAGTGCTATGGAATTTCATGCGCTTGGTGTTCCTGATATGTATCAAGCATATGGTGACCTTGCTCTAAATACAGGCCCAGAAGACGCTAGGAATTTTGGTAGAGCATTTTTCACTAAAAAAGATGAAGATATGTATAGATTTAAAGTGCCTCAATTGTACAACATTAAAGATTATGCAACTTTCTTTCATGGAAGTTCGCATACTACAATTGAAGATGTAGTAGATTATAAACTAAACGCTCAGTCAGAAAACCCACGAGTAAGTAATGATATATTGTCCTCTGCATTCGAGCCAAGAACATTGACAGTAGAAGAAAAAACAAATCTAATTGATTTCTTAAGAAATGGTCTCTATGATAGTGATATCGCTAGATATACACCCGCATCTACATTGTCAGGAAATTGTGTCCCAAATAATGATCCAGTATCTCAAGATGATTTAGGGTGCAACTAAAAAAATATGTTTTATAGATTGATTATTAAACCTACTGCATTTTATGTAGTGGGTTTGATTTTTTATAACATATTGCTTTTCCCTATTTGGAGCTGCTAAGGAGATAGTCAAGTGGAATATCAAATATTAGACAGAACCAGTTTTAAAACATTTTTAGGATTAGAAACTGGCGATAAAGTTCCAGATGAAAAAACAGTATGGAGTTTTAGAGAACGAGTAACAAAAACAGGATTGGTAGAAGATTTGTTCAGCCAATTTATAACATTTTTAGAAGAAAAAGAACTTCTATTTAATGAAGGTCAAATGATAGATGCAAGTTTTACAGTAGCACCACGCCAACGAAATACAAGAGATGAAAACAAGAAAATTAAAGACGGAAAAGGTGCTGATTTATGGAATGACAAACCCAACAAAAAGAAGCATAAAGATATAGATGCACGTTGGACAAAGAAAAATGGAGAAACTTTTTATGGATACAAAAATCACGCAAAAGTAGGCACTAAAAGTAAATTCATTAACACCTATTGCGTAACAGATGCATCCGTTCACGACGCACAAGCTTTAGACGATTTACTTACCGAAAAAGATAAAGAACAAGATTTGCACGCAGATAGTGCTTACACAGGAGAAGAACAAGACAAGATTATTGAGAAATATGAAATGAAAAATAAAGTACACGAAAAAGGATATCGCAACAGACCATTAACCGAAGAACAAAAAGCAAACAATACCAAAAAATCAAAAATTAGAGCAAGAGTAGAACACGTATTTGGCTTTATGGAACAAAGTATGCATGGTTTAGTTTTAAAATCAGTTGGTATTATAAGAGCATCAGGAATAATTGGATTAATCAATTTAACCTACAACCTTTTTAGATATGAGCAAATAAAAAGACTGAATATAACTTATTGACAGACAGACAGACAGATAGGTAGATAGATAGATAGATAGATAGAAAATATTGTGTTTATTGTTGAGTATAAACAAATTTATACCTACATTTGGGCTATAATTTCCTAAAAGATAAAAAAAATGAGTTCTTGTCTTTTAAGAAAATAAAAAAAATCAATTTTTAGAACTCACCTTCACTATGATAATGACATAGTTAAAATGGCATTAGCAGGGGCACATTATTCACATGCATATTGGAAAATTAATTAATCATGGGTAAAATTATACTCTCAAGAAAGAAAGATATATTTGCAATATTTAGATCATACACAATACTGGTTGACAATAAAAATGTTGCAAATTTATATCCTAATTCGACTAAAGAAATAGAATTACCATCTGGAGAATATTCAATAAAAGCAAAAATTGATTGGCTAACTAGCAAAACAATTAAGATTAACATTGATGATGACAGTATAGGTGCTAAGTTAAACTTTAGAGTTAATTCAAATATTTCGATATTAATAATTTTTATACTGATATCGATAATAATTGAAATATTCTTTCCAAATAGATTTATTAAATTAGGGTTAATCGCTATTTTCCCATATTTAATATACCTTATGTTTTTTTCAAGCCAAAAAATTCTAATTGTAGATCAAAAGCATTAAGAATAGGCATGGAATAGAAGTCGATAACAATCAAGTAGAAGACCACCTATTAACTTAGGTAGTCTTTTAATGAAGGGACATATATGAGTTTTTTTATATAAAAACATAGCCAATACTTGTTATATGATCCAATCTTGGATTCCTTTCCATATGTTCTTTGCAGCAATCTCTTGTCCTTTGGCATTAGGATGTTTGCCATCAGGCAATAGATATTTACTTTCGGCAGATACTCCATTTAAGAAAAAAGGAATTAGTCTTATATTCATATCATTTGCAATGTCCTTATAGATTTTTTGGAACTCGACAGCATATTCTTTACCCATATTTGGTGCTGCTATCATTTCACAAAGTGCAATTTTTATATTTGGATATTTTGTTTTCACTTTTTCCAAAATTAAAATTAGATTTTCTCTTGTTTTTTCTATTGGTAATCCACGTAACATATCATTAGGGCCTAATTCCAAAACAAATACATCTATTTTTTGCTTCAATACCCAATCTATTCGTTGTAGCCCTCCAGAAGTTGTTTCGCCACTTAATCCAGCATTTATTACATTATAATTTAACCCCAATGTCTTTATTGAATCTTGGATACGAGAAGGAAAAGAAAACTCATCATCTAATCCATAACCAGCTGTCAAGCTATTACCATAAAACAATATTGTTGGTACATGAAGTTTATCATTCTCAACTTTTAAAGTATTTGTAGTTATTGTCTTCTTTATTGGTGTTTTTTCATTTTTACAGGCTAATCCGAATAAAAGTAAAAATATAAAAAAGTATAGGTTATTATTTTTCATTATCGTTTTCTTTAAACATATCATAAGATTCCAACTTAACTCCTAACATATAGCAACAATGACACAATAATTAAGTTTTAAAGTACATGGTTCCAGCCAAGACTAAATGCGAATTTCAATTTTTCGTTTGGTTGAAGCCCAATATCAAGTATAATAGGCCCAACAATACTTTCAATTTCAAATTGAAAACCCACCCCATATTCGTTAATAACTTTATCTCTGTCGATTCCATTAACATCTACTTTATTAGTATATCCTATTAATACATTTCCAACAATTGCAACAGAGAATTTATCAAAAAGGTTGTGTCTTATACTGCTTCTTAGATACAAATGACCCGAAGTTGTAATTTCTCCGAGTTGATATCCAATAAAAGGTAATGATTTGTTTCTTTCTGTGTAAGTCCCTCCAATATTATAATTATCCAACAGTCCACTATTAGATCTATAAAAAGTATTTAATCTTAATTTTAATATCCATTTATGCATTACTGTAAAAGCCTGTGAAGCATTGAGTTCAAATTCACTATAATTTCTATTGTCCTGATAAGGGTATAATTTGATTTCACTGTCAAAAAAATCAATTTTTTCATCAACACTAAAACCTATACTGCTTATTGCATAGAGTAATGTCCCAGAATTTGTGAATGAAATATTATCACGTGTATCATATCTAAGATTAAATCCAATCTTCTGCGAACGTAATATAGAACGTTCTACATCTCCATGAGTATATACAGCATTACGAAATATATCATGAGCTCCTTGATATAATAACCTTAGACTCGTTTTAGCACTAAATTCATACATTAGAAAAGGAGAAAATCTTGAATAAATAGCATTACCCGCCTTAATTTTTTCACCAGATTGATAAAAAGGAAATTCAATTCTCTCGATTCTTGTATTTACACCAACTATCCCTTTATTACTCGAAAAATTACTCCTCAAAAAATATTCCAAATTTAAAGCAGGTGACTCGGATAAACGACCAGTTATTTTTAGACTTGACAATCTAAACAATAAATTTCTTGCCTGTGCTTGAACAACTATTGAAGAATTAGTATTACTAAAATGGTTTACACCAAGACTAATATTATAATTCTCTTTGTTTTTTATATCTAACAAAAGTGTTTTCTTGTCTCCTATTTTGACAACGTCATATGATACATTGCCAAAAACCTTTGAGGATATTATATTATCAATAGCTGCATCAATTTCATCAAAAGTAACAAATGATCTAGGTTTAAGACTTAATTTAGATAATGCAAATTTTTCTTCTGTACTATTTGTTAAATTTGTTCGTATAGTATCCAAATATACAAACCCTGGCAAATCCAAAGGTATTACATTATTGTTATTTGGATATTTTGATAATAGATCTTTTAATTCTAAAAATTTCTTCTTTTGTTTTTTTGCTGCTAAATACCCTTCAAAAATAAGTTCTTCTACTTTATTGAAATCAAATGAATTTAGATTTTTAACATCTGGAGTTACCAATATATCAACAAATTCTTTTTGTCTTTCGGTATCAGATATACTCATCATAAAAGCAGATTCTTCCAAGATATCGACCATGCTATTTAAGTTATCAATATTTGCTTTTACTCTTCCAGTATTAGACCCTATTACAATATCCGCTCCTAACCATATACATTCTTCTACTGGGAAATTTCTCATCAATCCTCCATCTACAATATATCGACCATCTATTTCTTGAGGAGCAAAAACGCCAGGTATTGCCATACTACCACGTATAGATCTTGCTAAACGCCCTTTGTCCATTCTTGTAATTTTCCCATTTTCGATATCCACACCAACACAAATAAATGGTATAGGCAATTTTGAAAAATCTAAAATATCAGAAGCAGGAGAAAACATTTTCAACAATTGTTGATCTAATTTATTAGAATTAATAAAACCTATTGGCAGACTAAAATGTCCTTCTTTTAAATATACTAATATTGGATATTTGTGATGATGAAATTTTTCTATTGGTGCAATACTTCTATAAGCCACTTTATTACTCAATATATCATCCCAATTCATATTATAAGCAATGTCTTCTATTCTTTTACAATCATAACCCATCGCTTTAAGTCCTCCAATGATAGCACCCATACTTGTGCCTGTTATATAATCTATATCAATTCCTAATTCTTCCATGTAACGCAAAACACCAATATGAGATAATCCATGTGCCGAACCACCGCTCAATACTATACCAATTTTGGGACGTTTGTTCACATTTTTCCATCCAAAACTATTATCAATTTCTTGAGCATACAATAGACATGTCACCATTGTAAGTAATATAATAATACAACTTTTTATTATCGACTTCATAATTACAAATTAGAAATTCTCTTTAAAAAATCATCTTCAAAAATCTCAGAAATACGCTTTATTCCTAATTTATTAAGTTTGGATTGATTGATTTTCGGAATATCATGTACTTTATCATAGTGAGCAATAGCATATCTCACCTCATCGACTCTCAAAAAATGCATCATCGCATAAGGAGATCTATTTGTGAAATTACCAGATGCATGCATAGACTCATCATGAAAAACAAAATCAGGATGAAAGGCGACACATTGAATAATCGAAGACAATTCTGTCTGCTCTAATAAGTCATCTATAGATTCCTTTAAAATCAAAATATCTTCAAACAGCTTACAGTTAGGGAGGATTACAAAGGTATTAGATACAGTATCAGCAGCACAATTGAGTATTAGATTAATACTATTAAAACAATCTTCTATTGCAAAGCGAACAGATTTTTTTTCTGAAATTGAATACTTTATCAAATCATTAGTATATGGAAACTTAGCAAAAGGACATAAATTAAGTCCAATTACAAATCTATTTATCCATTCTTTTGTTGTATCTATTATATGATTTTCTTTATCCATAATTGTTAATATATACTGTCTTAACTTTATATTTTAGTATCAGCTTATAAAACTAATAATTCACACTACAAAATAACGAAATGATTTGGAAAAATGAACCCACAATAGATGGAATTAATCAAATAATGCAAAACACATTAGTTTCTCACTTAGGAATCACATTCACAGAAGTAGGCTCCAATTATTTAAAAGCAACAATGCCTGTTGATAATCGTACCAAGCAACCGATGGGGCTGCTGCATGGTGGAGCTTCAGTGGCATTGTCCGAAACCGTTGGAAGTATAGCAGGTGTCCTTATATTGGATGACCCTTCGGAAGCTTCAATTGTAGGGATAGAAATAAGTGCCACCCATCTTAAATCTGTCAAATCTGGTTTGGTAACAGGAATCACAAAGCCAATAAAAATTGGAAAAAGATTACAAGTGTGGAATACAGAAATATTTGATGAAAACGGAAATATAATTTGTATATCAAAACTTACTACTATGCGTATCCAAAATGACAAATAGTCCATTATTCCTTTATTTTTTTTCTAAAAGACTAATTAATAAAATAACTTTGAATACTTTTGGATCATCGATTATTAAAACAATACATACAAATACTTATCAATGAATAAATTAATTATAGCGGTAGCAATGTTGTTTCTTGTTACATTTTCAATAGCACAACCTAATCTTAACTTAGAAATGGTTGCAAATATTAGTATTGGAGAAGATGGTAATGACATATGGGGATATGTCGACGCTAATGGCCTCGAATATGCAGTAATGGGAACAAAAACAGCTACGAGAATATGGTCATTAGAAGATCCTGCTAATCCAATAGAACGAGCTGTAATTGACGGCACATCATCAATATGGAGAGATATAAAACACTTTGAAGACCATCTATATGTAACAACGGATCAAGGAAAAGATGGTTTACTTATTATTGATATGTCGCTTGCACCTGATTCTATTTCATATCATTATTGGAAACCAGAATTCACGATTAATGGTACAACAGAAACATTAGAGAAATGTCATAACTTGTATATTGATCCTGAAGAAGGATATTGTTACTTATCGGGTTGTAATATAAGTGCCGGTGGTATTATGATATTTGACCTTAATCAAGATAAAGAATTACCCGTATTTGAAAGTTTGGCTGATATCCAATATTCTCACGATGTATATACTAAAGGTGATAGAATGTATACATCTGAAATTTACATTGGTGAATTTAACGTATATGACATATCAGACAAAACGAATCCTATATTACTGAATGGGGCCGAAACTTCAATGAACTTCTGTCATAATGCTTGGGCTTCTGATGATCAGAACTATGTATTTACAACTGATGAAAGAGCAAATGCTTGGGTAGATGCTTTTGATATCTCAGATCTTGATGACATCAAATTTTTAGATAGGTTTCAATCGATAGAAACTGCAGGTACAGATGTTATTCCTCACAATACTCATTATTTAGGTGGGATGCTTATTACAAGTTGGTATACCGATGGTGTAGTAGTAATTGATGCTACAAAGCCTGATAATCTTATAAAAGTTGCAGCATACGATACAGAAACCGTAATAACTAGCGGTTTTGATGGATGTTGGGGAGCATATCCTTATCTCCCATCAGGATTGATATTAGCAAGTGATATTAATCATGGATTATTTATTTTCCAACCAAAAGAAGAAAGTACTGGAACCTTAGGTTACGCAAGAGCCTGTTATTTGGAGGGTGAAATAACGGACAAAAACACAGGAAGTCCAATATCAAATGTGAAAGTTGAAATATTGTCTCAAACTGCAAATGACGAGACTTCCAGTGTATCTGGGGAATATAAAACAGGACAAGTACAAACAGGTACTTTTGATGTAGTTTTTTCACATCCTAATTATGACCCAATTACATATTCTGCCATATTAACTTCTGGAGAAGTAACAATCCTTAATGCCGAATTAGGTAATGTAGTGATGCAAGGAACAGTTAAAGATGCGATCACTGAAGAACCAATCGTTTCCGCAATGGTAGTAGTAGAAAATGTCGAAAATGGCACGCAAACCATTGCTACAACAGATGATGACGGAAACTGGAGTGTAGGATCAAGAGAAAATGAATCATACACAATCTATGCTGCGATATGGGGACATAAAGGAGAAAGTGTAACGATTGACTTTACTGATATAGATGAAATATTTTCACTAAGCTTGACTCCTGGTTATAATGATGACTTTTTTGCTGATTTAGGTTGGACTACTGGAGGTACTGCATCTACAGGTTTATGGGAAGTAGCAAATGCCGAAGAAAAACTTTACGGATCAAGTACTATAATACAACCTGGTAATGATACTGAAGGTGATTTAGGTAATTCTTATTTTGTTACAGGAAAAAATGGAGGTGGCGCTGGTGAAGATGATGTAGATGATGGTACTGTCACAATACTTTCACCACCACTTGAAATGGTAGAATTTAATGAAATGGCAATTAATTTCAAAACATTTTTTGCGAATTTAGGAGGAAACAGTACACCAAATGATTACTTAAAAGTAGAAGTTACTAATGGGACAGAAACATTTCTTTTAACAGAAATTGTTGTTTCTAGTGGTAATTGGTCTGAACAACAAAACTATACGATTACTTCGGAGGATATTAGTTTTAACAATGATATGAGAATATTGGTAACCGCTGCAGATGATGATCCAGGTCATGTAGTTGAAGCTGGATTTGATGCATTTAATGCTATTGGTTCACTGAAACTTGGAACTACTGTACCAACAAATAACATATCACTATCAGTATCACCTAACCCAGCTACGAACTATATAACTTTATCCGCTGAGACAATGATAAAAGGCAAAAAAACTATTGTTATCAATGATATACACGGTAAGGTTGTAAAAAGTGTACCTTCCTATTTAGATTATACCAATATAGATATTAAACAGTTGACACCGGGAATGTATTCTTTACGAATTATTGGAGATGAAGCTCAATCGGAAACGGTGAAGTTTATTAAGGTGAAATAATAGATTTTGTAGCTATCTAATAGCCGTATTTATCTTTCCACTTTTGTCGTACTAATGCAGTTAATTTCTGTTCCGATTGGTTATTCCCAGGAGTGTAAAGCTGAGTGCCTGATACTTTAGTGGGCAGATAATCTTGGTCAGGTGTTAATTGATCTTCATTGTGCGAATATTTATAATTTGCACCATACCCTATTGATTTCATCAACTTAGTTGGTGCATTGCGAAGATGAAGCGGTACAGACAAGTCACCTGTATTTCTGATCAATGCCAAAGCAGTATCTATAGCAACATAGCTTGCATTACTTTTAGGGCAACATGCGAGATAGATTGCAACTTGTGACATAATTATTCTTCCTTCAGGCATTCCTATTTTTTCGATAGATCTAAAGGCACTTTCCGCCAGAAGTAAAGCATTGGGATTGGCAAGACCTATATCTTCAGAAGCACAAATAATCATTCTACGGCATATAAATTTTGGATCTTCACCACCAGCTATCATCCTTGCTAAGTAATATACTGTTGCATTCGGGTCACTACCTCTTATTGACTTGATAAATGCGGAAATGATATCATAATGTTGTTCACCTGTTTTATCATATTTAGCAAGATTTTGTTGAATAACTTTAAGTACATATTCATTTGTAATTTCTATTTTTTGTCCAGCTGCAAAACTGGAAACTACAATCTCAAGACTATTCAATAACTTACGACCATCGCCACCAGATATCCTTAATAAAGCATCATAAGATTTGATTTCTATTTGTAGTTTTTTAAGCACCTCATCTTCTTTTATCGCCACATCAACAAGACCAATCAAATCTTCTTTCTCTAAAGGTTTTAATATGTAAACTTGACATCTACTTAATAGTGCAGATATAACTTCAAATGAGGGATTTTCTGTTGTTGCACCTATCAAAGTAACAACTCCTTTTTCGACAGCACCTAAGAGTGAATCTTGTTGTGATTTACTAAATCTGTGAATCTCGTCAATAAATAAAATAGGGTTTGCAGCATCAAAGAATCTAGAATTTTCAGCTTTTGCTATCATTTCTCTGACATCTTTGACTCCACTATTTACTGCTGACAAACTATAAAAAGGTCGCTTAAGCTTATTTGACATTATGCTAGCTATTGTAGTTTTACCTACTCCTGGTGGTCCCCAAAGGATAAATGAAGGAACCGTATTGTTCTCTATCATCATTCTTAAAACAGCATCCTCTCCTATTAAATGGTCTTGTCCTACAAAATCATCTAAAGATTTGGGGCGCATTCTTTCTGCAAGAGGTTTCATAAGTAATAATTTGAAAAGTAAATGTAAATATATTATTCATTTGTGTGCTATTTATATCCTCTATTTCTATAATTCGTTTAATATTGCAGACACTTTGGGCACTTATATATAACCTAGGATTTTTTTCTATTATTAATGGCCTCTACCATAGAAACATTATGGATTTTAGTATCCAACCATGATATAATATCAAGATATAAAAACGGTCTTCTCTCGAATCGTTCTTGTTCTATAATTGTCAATTGATTTCTTAATATTTCGAACTCTTTTTTGATTGTTTTTATATTCATCACTGGGGTTTTTCTAATAAATTTAAAAATAGCTAAATGTACTTTCTCTAATTCTTTCATTTTTAATAAAAACCTAAAAACAGATTTAATCTTGTAGCTTACCAATAAATCATTGCCTAAGTCATAATGTGCAATAAGG
>JAZGFO010000117.1:0-18973 GCA_036479655.1 Saprospiraceae bacterium | reverse complement strand
AATAGAAAAAATGAATATACATGTGACATCATCAAATCTAAAATTGTGTAATAAACCAAGTTGGTAGCAAAGCCAACTGCTATTATGGCTAAATTACTTGTCTTTACTGAGAAATATCTATTGAGTGTAAAGCCTAAAAAGAGTAGACCCAAAGATGCATAAAATATAGCTCCAAAGGCCAAAAATTTCTTGTAGATAACTGAATATCCATTGCTTTTACGGTCAAAAAACTTTGAGGTCAAATGTGCTATTCCAAAAAATGGAGCTTGCAAAAAAGCAACACCTAAGCTATACCTATTTATTTTTTTATCTTTTCCTCTATAAAACTCTCCTTTAGGATGCCCCGATTCTTTTTTGTGAAAATCAAAAGACATATCATTATAGATTAATACTGCTGGCAAATAAGCATGATAACCAGCAGCATCCCATCGATATGCTTTATTGTATAATCTTTCTGAATTAGAAGTAATAACACAAAGTATTAAAAACACTAATGCTACTGCCCCTCCTTGTTTTAGAATAGATTTTACATTTATTTGCATGGAATAAAAACTTGATATTAAAATTACTTAGACAAGATCACATCATAGTGATGAAACGAATAGTAAAGTTAAAATAATAACGCTATAATATAGAGTGTCATCTTTAAAAAGATTACAGTACATTTGCGGTCAAATATCAATCATGAGCAGAATAGACGAATTAAAGAGAAGACGAACTTTTGGAATAGTATCTCACCCTGATGCTGGTAAGACAACGTTGACAGAGAAGTTATTGCTTTTTGGTGGGGCTATTCAGTCTGCAGGGGCTGTAAAATCTAATAAAATTAAAAAGCACGCTACATCGGATTTTATGGAAATTGAAAAGCAGAGAGGGATATCTGTAGCAACTTCAGTAATGGCTTTTGAATACAGAGACAGAAAAATTAATATTCTAGATACTCCCGGTCACAAAGATTTTGCAGAAGACACTTTTAGAACCTTGACTGCAGTCGATAGTGTAATTGTTGTAATTGATGTCGCAAAAGGGGTAGAGGCACAAACTGAAAAACTGGTAGAAGTGTGTAGAATGAGAAAAACACCTATCATAGTTTTTATCAATAAAATGGATAGAGAAGGAAAAGATGGTTTTGATCTTTTGGATGAAATAGAAAGCAAGTTAAAGTTGAATGTTTGCCCTCAGTCATGGCCTGCCGGAATGGGACAACGATTCAAAGGAGTTTATAATAGATATAAAAGTGAATTAGTATTATTTACACCCCATAGTAAACAATCAGATAATGTAGTGAAAATTGATGATCTTTCTGATCCAATTTTGGATGATATGATAGGAGAAAATCTTGCACAAGAACTTAGAGAAGAAACCAAAGTAATCGAAGAGGTATATCCATCATTAGATTTAGATTTATATCTTTCTGGAGAACAAAGTCCAGTTTTTTTTGGAAGTGCTGTAAATAATTTTGGAGTTAAAGAATTATTAGATTGTTTTGTAGAGATAGCTCCTTCTCCATTACCAAGAGAGACCGAAGAACGTTGGATAGATCCAGAAGAAGAAAAATTTACTGGATTTATATTTAAAATTCATGCTAATATGGATCCTAAACATAGAGATAGGATTGCTTTTTTAAGAGTTTGCTCAGGATTGTTTGAGCGAAACACAAATTATCTTCATATCAGAAAAGAAAAAAAGATCAAATTTTCGAATCCCACGGCATTTATGGCAGAAAAAAAAGAGATTGTAGATGAGGCTTATCCTGGTGATATTGTTGGTTTGTATGATAGTGGAAATTTTAAAATTGGAGATACATTAACAGAAGGAGAAAAACTACATTTTAAAGGAATACCGTCATTCTCTCCTGAACAATTTAGATATGTAAATAATGGCGATCCGATGAAAACAAAACAATTGGCAAAAGGGATTGATCAATTGATGGATGAAGGAGTTGCACAATTATTTACAAAACAATCTACAAACAGAAAAATAATTGGTACAGTTGGAGCATTACAATTTGATGTTATTCAATATAGACTTAAGCACGAATATGGCGCAACTTGTGATTATGAGCCTGTAGGATTACACAAAGCGTGCTGGGTTCGAAGTGAAAATAAAGAGGCGATGAAAGCGTTTTTGATTAAGCGAAAAAGAGATATTGCTCATGATAAAGATGGGAAAATTGTCTTTTTGGCAGAATCTTCTTGGTCTTTAAAAATGGTGCAAGATAACTTTCCTGAAATTGAATTTTTATTTACTTCAGAGATTGATTAAAATAGTCTATAGACTTATTGCTATCAAATTGTGTAACACAGTTGTCAATTTATTGAAAGTATTTACATTAACACCCAATTTCCAAGCTTAAACATTATATTTGCAGTCAATTATGCAACTCCACTTTATATATTCTTAAGTTTTTCAATTATACAACTAATTAGTAGTGAAATATTTATTATCTTTTACGGTTATTTTATTTAGCTTGGTGATAAACCTGAATGGTCAATGTGCATACAATGGTTCGTTTGAAATTGTAGATCAAGACACAAGTTCGCTTTTCATAACTGTAAGTGATATGGCGAATAATGATTTGGCGACAAATAACTGTTTGAAGGAAGTAAAAATACATTTTAAACACCCGTATGTTGGGGACCTTACAATGGCATTAGTATCTCCATCCGGGCAAAAAGTAAACTTAGTTGGTCCTGTAGGAAATGATTTTGCATTAACAGATTTATTTTTTGGTTGGAATGTAACTTTTGTGGAATCAACAGTGATAGCTGTTCCAGATTTAGACTATGATCAAATATGGAATAATGATCAAAGTTGGTTACTGCAATACCCTTATACAGGTACTTATTATCCAAATACTGGAGATTTGGAAGATTTTAATTTTGGATCTGTCAATGGTGTTTGGACAATAGAAGCAATTGACCATCAATTGTTTGATGTAGGTGAAATTTTAAAATTTGAATTAGTTTTTTGCGAAACAGAAGGACAAGTTTGTAAAACTTGTGATTTGGTGTCGCATACCTTAATTGAAGAGAATATTGTTGGTTGTGAAGGTGATGATTTTGATTTAGATATTCAACCAAATCTGGAAATAGCCTTTGACAATACACTATATAAATATGAATATGTTGTGTTTTTAGAAGACACAATATTTGATTTTATTGCAGAAACAGATATGACAGGATATAGTATAGGGACATATACTTTGTGCGGATTACTATACAGAGAAAGTGATTTGCAATTAATATTAGATACCGAATGGTCAGCAAATAATACAAATCTAAATAGTGCATTTAATGATAATAATATATGTGCATCTATATCTGAAGATTGTATAGAAATCCAAATTGTTCCTTTGCCAACATTAGGTAGTGAGAATATAAAAATTTGTAAAGGAGAATCAGTTGTAATAGGCAATCAGACTTTTGACAGTACTGGCGATTATGATATTTTAACTTCGATGCAACCATGCGACAGCATGAGTGTTTTACATTTGACAGTCATAGACGTTACCTTCGATTTTGACAAAAGTGATGACGAATTAAGTTGTTTAATTAATACATTGACAATTGATGCTTCTGGTAGCATATTTCCTAATGAATCAGTATTGTTGTGGACTAATAATGATGGAGCTATAATTACTGACCCCAGCAATAATATAATAACAGTAAACCAACCGGGTGAATATATACTACAAGTTGATGTTGATGGTTGCATATTTTCTGAATCTATTTTGATAGAAAGTGCAGCAGATTATATTACTGCTTCGTTGTCCGCATCCGCTTTGTCATGTACATCAGACAGTGTTATTATTATGCTTGAGACCTCTGACGAGGTAGAAAGTGCAATTTGGTCTAGTACTGCTGATTTTCATATTATTGATAACAACATAAAAGTTGGTTCAGCAGGTACATATTCCGTCCTATTGACTACTGCTAATGGTTGCACTATCTCCAAAGAAATTGAAATAGAAAATAATAGTGTTTTTCCAGTTTTTGCACTGACTCCTGGAGCGATTGACTGTAATACAGATCAAGTTACTATTTCGACTACAAGTCCTGATATATATAATTCAACGTTTCAATGGTATGGTGATGAAGGGAATTTGGGAACATCAATATCTCAACAAGTTTCCTCTTCGGGGATATACTATCTGATTGTTACAACACAAGAAGGATGTATAGATACATTTTCAACAACAGTTTCTAATGAAGTTGATGACTTTGATATTGTCATTTTTAAAGAAGATTTATCTTGTTCTAAATTAGAAAGTCAGCTTACCTTTACTAGTTCTTTTGCTGGGCTTAATCCTATTTGGACCTTACCTGACAATAGTCTCGCTTTTGATCCTGTTCTTGTGGTTAGTGAACCAGGTAATTATAATTTGCATTTACAAAACGATAATAATTGTACTCTAGATACCACTATTATTATCGAACAAGATAGTCTTCTTCCAGATGTTTCGATAGAGGGAGGTATGTTTTTATGTGGTCAAGATAGTATCCAATTAGAAGCTAGTTCTTCTGTTAGTGGGACTACATATTTTTGGTATGGATCAGGTATATATACTACTGTTAGTAATCCATATATTTACACTGCAGGACTATATATAGTTAGAGGATGTGCTCCAAATGGATGTTGTGCTTATGATACAATAATAATAACGGCTGATTTAGATATTCCAACATTAGAATTTACTACCCAGAATAGTAATTGTAACCTTGATTCTACAATTATTATCCCGCACAATACTTTGTATGACCTCGAATGGACATTTAATGATGTACTATTCATTAATCCCAGTAATGAAGTAAGAAATACAGAAGCCGGAATTTATACTGTGAAGGTGACAGACCTTAATAATGGATGTTTTACAAAATATTTTTTCAATTTTAGTGGAGATTATCATAATGAATTGGGTAGTCTCACTTCAGATAAGTTGGATTGTGCTACCTCTGAGGTAAGATTGGATTTAGTATATTATAGAGATATGGTTGATTATCAGTGGTCTGGGCCAGGATTGTTAGATACAGATGTCCAACCAATGGTTGATAAGCCTGGTAAATATGTTATTGATTTTGAGTTTTCTAATGGATGTACAGGATCAGATTCTATTATTGTTATTCAAGAAGGTATATTTCCAAATTTAATGGGAAAAGATAGTATGATTACTTGTACTACGGATACTATTGATATCAGTGTTTCTTATACTGGTGATATGGTCAATGTTTTTTGGGAAGGACCTAATTTTACAGGGACAGGAAGTACTATTAATGTTAGTCAAGGTGGAACATATACTGCATATGCTACATCTCCAGGAAACTGTAATGACACTTTGGATATAATTATTGAAGGTGATATTGACGCTCCAGTTATTAGTCTTGTTTCTGATAGTGAGCTAACATGTGTAGATTCACTTATTAAAATAACGGCTACAGTTGACAACAATACCGAGACCTATACTTTTGATGGTATTGGTATAGTGGATCAATCTGATTTGATAGCAAATGTAAATATGGTAGGAACCTATACACTAACAGCTACTGCAGCAAATGGATGCTCAAGTATATCAACAATTGAAGTTTTAAATAAAACAGCTCTACCCGATTATTCTATGTTATTAGATTCTTTGGATTGTGTGACAGATACTATTCTTGTAGGTTTTCAATCTTCTGACTCAGGTATTGATGTTGTCTGGGATAGCCCTACACCCATACCTAATGGGACAAGTAGTTTTAATGCGACTACAACTGGTAGTTATAAGTTTTCAATTATTAATGAATATGGATGCGTCATTACGGACTCTTTTGATGTGTTTTTAGATACTATTGTTCCTAATGGATCCCTAACTCTTAGCAATCAAATTACATGTACGTATGAAGAAGCAGATTTTGGTATAACCAGTTTTGATCCAAATTGGGATATTAATTGGACAGGACCAGGAGTGGTGAATGCTGATGATTTTAGTTTTACTACAGATGTAGTTGGATCATATAAGTTAGAGTTGGTTGGCAAAAATGGTTGTAAAAAACAAGATGTTGTTCTGTTAGAATACGACACAACAAAAGCATCAATCAATATTTTGGGAGATGAAATAACATGTACTACTGGAAAAGTATTTTTATCTTTAGATACTGATATAGAAATTGTTGATTATAACTGGACAGGGATAGATTTTCAAAGTACAGAAGCCGAACCATTAGTTGCAATTGAAGGTTTGTATCATGTAATAGCCCAAGCGCATAATGGTTGTATAAGTAGTGATGAGATTTTTATTGAAGATTCTCGGATGTATCCTACTATACAAGTTGACGATTTTTATTTGCCATGTGATGGAGCCCCTGCTCAAGTGACTTACTCGGATATAAGTCAAGATGCACAAGCAAGATGGCTTGGTAGTACTTATTATTTTGAAGGGGATACGGCACTTGTTTTTAGTCCTGGAGAATATTATGGTATTGCAACAAATCCAGAAGGATGCATCACAACAGATACTTTTTTAATTATTGACGAACCAGTAGCACCAATTTTCAATGCCGATGCAGAAGAATTATTATGCTTTGGGGAGGTAGATATTACTGCTTTAGAAATCGAAGATGATAGATCACATTATTGGACAGGTCCAGAAAGTTATTTTTCGGACACTAATCCAACAAAAACTGATATTCCTGGCACATATACATTATTTGTTACAGGAACAAATGGTTGTATAGATTCTATTGATATTGAAGTACTCGATCATAGGATATATCCTATAGCAGTAGCTAAGAAGTCTAAAAATTTCCAATGTTTGATCAATGAAGTAGATCTTTTTGGTGAAGGTTCTTCATTTGGTTCTGATTTTACTTACCAGTGGATGACCATTGAAGGACAACTTGTAGATGACTCCACTTCATTAAATACTATAGCCATAGAAGAAGGATCTTATGTATTAAATGTTACTGATAATTCTAACGGGTGTATGTCTGCAGATACGATTATAGTCTATCATGAACCGCAATCTCTTGTCGGCTTGAATATTGATGGAATTAGACCTACTTGTGAAGGTTATGAAAACGGGGTAATAGATATTCTAAATACTATTGGAGGATTTTCTCCATTTAATATTAATGTTGATGGAGAGGATTATGGGGAAAGAATGGAAATCAATTATCTTGATATTGGCGATCATCTTATAGTAGTGACAGATAGTCTTGGGTGTACATATGACACAATTGTTACTTTAGATGGTAATCACTTTTTAGAAGTTGATATTACAGAAGATATTCGATTAGATTTTGGGGATTCATTAACTGTTTTTGCAGATATTAATTTTTCTTCTGATTCAATTTCTTCGATTATTTGGTCTAGCAATGTTGATTGTGAAGGGTGTACAGAATTTACAATTTACCCGACTAATAATCAAACTATAAAACTATCTGTAACAGATGTTAATGGGTGTATAGTCTATGAAGAAATATCTATCAAGGTTGATAGACCAAATCCCCTCCCTTTTCCTCAGATATTTAGTCCAAATGGTGATGATGTTAATGATGTATTCTATATGCCTATGACCAAAGGAATAAAATCTATAGATCTTATTAAAATCTATGATACGTGGGGAAATATATTGTATGAAAACACTAGTATTATTCCGGGAGATCCCAATAGCGGATGGAAAGGTGACTTTAAAGGACAACCAGCTGGGCAAGCAGTATATTCTGTATTGTCAGTAGTGACTATGATGGATGACTCGAAAGTCAATTATTTAGGAACTTTAACTTTGATAAGATAGGTAGCAGAACTGTATGGTTTTTATTACCTAACTCTGAACATAAAGAACAAATTTCTCTTCAAAATAAGGCTCATTGATTAATTCAATTATGGGTTTAACTTCATGGTAATCTTTTTTAGATAATTCGCTGGTTTCTGCTCTTACATTTCCTCCTTTTAGAGCTATAATACCATTTGGAAGAGCGTGCCTTTGGTTGTCAAGATTAACTAATCGTTGTGTCCAAAATTTTAATTTATCCACTTTTGCAACTGCCCTAGTAACTACAAATTCATATTGTTCTTTGTGCTCTTCTCCTCTTGCATGTAACGCTCTAAGATTATTTAATCCGATAGCATCTTTTACTTCTTGGACCACTTTTATTTTTTTACGGACACCATCGACAGCAGTAATCTGGACATTTGGAAAAATGATAGCTAAAGGTACTGCCGGAAATCCTCCTCCTGTGCCTAAATCTATTACTTTAGTATCATCTTTAAATTGTATGTATTTTGCAATACAGAGAGAATGCAACACATGATGCAAATATAGATTATCAATATCTTTACGAGAAATGACATTGATTTTATCGTTCCAATCATGGTACAGATTCCATAATTTTTCAAATTTATTGTATTGATCTGTCGATAATTCAGGAAAATGCTTGTGTATTAATTCCACGTATTTTTATTTTTTCTAAATAATATATAAAATGGCATTATAGTATAATATATTGCCAAAAAAATGTCTAACAAAGGGAATTTCCAAAACAAATCACTTTCATTTAATTTTTTCATTATTGAAAAATTGATTATTTGTTGTACTCCCCATTTGATAGCTATAGCAATAATGAAAAAAGATACACTGATAGTTCCCATCATCAGCCCTATCATTCCAATTAAATAAAACATTATTTGTGAAAAGCTAAATGTTCCTAACAAGATCTGATGTAATGGTTGATAATATACTGAGGTAGTCATGTGCCTAGCCTTTTGAGCAATAAAATCTATAAATGTCGTTTTTGGGGTACTATAGACAAATGTTTTAGGATCTATACATATAGTTGTATTATTCTTATTACTCAATGCATTAATCATTAAATCGTCATCACCTGACATCAATTTTTCTCCTTTTATTAAGGCAACTCCTTGATTTATTATTTTTTTATCTACAAGCATGTTTCTACCGACCCCCATATATGGAATGCCCGCTTTGGCATAACTTAGATATTGGATAGCAGTCAAATAGGTTTCATACTGAGAAAAAACACCAATTAAATTTTTGCTTTTTGTCATCGGTGCATATCCAAGTACAAAGTTTTTACCTGATTTATTCATTGTTGTTGCCCATTGATCAGAAGCCGGGATACAATCAGCATCAGTAAGTAATATTTTATTGTTTTTTGCTTTTTTTACCCCAAGATTTAATGCATCTTTTTTTCCTTTTGAGCTTGTGGTATTTTTAAATACGGAAATAGACGGATTAATATTTTCTTTTAATATTTGATATGTATTATCAGTCGAGTTATCATCTATAAGCACAATATCATTGATTGATTGATTGATAATTGACGGGAGGCATTTTGCAATATTTTGCTCTTCATTATTATAACATATGACTAAAGATAAATCACTAATATCTGTTTCTTTAGATTCAATAGTAGAATTTGCTTTCGTCAATTTAGCGAATAAAACTATATAATATAGAAGATGGATTATTAATACAATAATTAGTACAAATGTCAACATAGAATCAAGCTTACTATCATATCAACAATTATTTTTGGGGTATTTTATAACGCACACCAAAATAGAATTCTCTTCCTTTTGTTGGTCCCCAATTAAATGAGGAATCAAAGTATCGACCAAATGGCTTATCACTACTTAATATAGGAAACTCTTGTCTAAAGTCCAATATGTTCTCTATACCTGTGTATATTTCAAATTTTGACCATCGTTTTGTCAATTGAAAATCTACTTGACTATAACTTGGTGAGTTTTCTGGCTGTTGATATTCACTTGGGTAGTCAACGGTATTAGGCAATCTCTTACTTCCTGTCCATTTATAAGTCAAATCGCCTTGCCATGCATTATCAACAGTACTCAATGATACTTGTGCTAATACTTTTTGAGACGGAATAAGAGGTAAACTTATCAATTTTCCTTCTACTTCTCTTGCAGTCCATTGATAATTATATGCCCATTTAAAATCAAATTGTTGTGATATCTCCCATTTATTTTCTATCTGTATGTTTTTAGATTTACTTTCTTTTTTGAAGTTATCAATATATACTTTGCCTACTGATCTATCATAATCAGGAAATATTTGATTTTGGAAGTAAGTAAGATAACCATCAACTATAAACGATGTAGTGATGTCACCAAATTGAAATTTTTGAATCAAATTAAGTCCAATATTGACCGCTTCTTCTGGTTCAAGGTTATCATCGATACCATTAGTTATTATTATATCTCTATTACTGGCTAATAGATTGACACGCTCAGAGAATAAATGAACTCTCCTAAATCCTTTTCCTGCAGTAAATCTGAGATCTGTATTTTCATTTATTTCTGCTCTTATTAACATCCTTGGTGTTATCTTCCACCCAAATTCTCCATGATGATCTGCTCTAAGACCACTCATAAAGGTAAAGTTATTAACATAAAAGATACCTTCAGTAAAAACACCTGGAATTGTATAGTTATTTGTATAATCACCATCATAAGAAAGTGCAAAAGGATTGGCAATAAATGATATTGATTCGTCTATCCTATTGTCTCTTATACTAATCCCTGTTTTCCAATTGTGTTTAGCTGTACCAAAATTATGATCTAAGACTAAATTGGAATAGAGATACTTCTGATTGGCGAAGTAGTTTTTTTGCCCAAAAAAACTATTTTGATTATGGAAAAGACCAGAACTAACCCAAATGATCGAAGTTAGATCTGCCAATTTATAATTCATTTTGGTATATATATCCAATTGATTGATATCTATTGCTTGACCATATATTTCGTTACTACCTTCGTGTAATTTTTTGTCGTATTCTGTTTGTCCTCCAACTCTACTATTGTTTAAGTACTTTAGACCTACCTGAGCACTTAATTTTGAATTTGGATCTTTATATACCCACTTGTTGAAAAGTGAAAATAAATTTGATTTTGCTACATCTTGAAAACCATCATTGTCATTGTCAACTTTGCCACCAGCTTTTGTTAAATGCACATTAGTAAAATTATTCCATTTTTCTTTTCGGTGCAGATAATTGACATTGTATTGTGACTGCCCAAAAGAATTGATAAGGGCATTAAGATATATTTTTTCAGATTTTTCTGCAGATTTTGGCATTATATTAATTTGTCCTGAGATACTTTCAAATCCTTGTGCTACTGAATTTGCCCCTTTAGAAACAAATATCTCTCTAATCATTGCTCCTGGTATACTAGCTGCGCCATAAGTATATGATGAGCCTATCACCAATGGCATACCATCAATTAGTACCTGGTTATATACTCCTGACAATCCTAATATTTGTAATTCTTTAGCATCAGTAAGGACGTTAGTAGTCGCTGCATCTACACTCGCATTGGTATTAAAACAACCAGCTAAACTACAACATGCAGCTCGCTCTAATTCTCTTAGACCTATACCTTCAACTTTTATTACACCATCAACAAAGCGAGTGGCTTTGTTTTTTGCTGATATATTGACAGTTGATAAAGTATTATCTTCTATCATTTGTACCTTCCAATAATCTAAATCTCCTATCGTAATTCGCTCACTCTTAAATCCTAAGTAAGAAAATATCAAGACTTTGTCGTTGTCATTTTTGATAGCTATTTCAAAATCTCCATTTTCATCTGATATTGTACCAGTCTTTTCGTCTTCCCATTGGATAGATGCACCGATTAATGGCTGATTAAAAACATTTGTAATCTTACCTGTAATCGATTGAGCATCAATGCAGGATAAAGAAACAAAAATCAATATTGCTGTAATGTACTTTTTCATAATAAATACTTTCTTAATTGTAGTGCAAATATACATCTATTTGGCAAGGTTTAACCATTCTTTAATTCAAGACAAATTGCTAAAATATTTGAGCAGGCATTGTAATTTCTATTTCTTTTTTTGTACTTGTTTAAAGAACTTGCGATGAAACAATATTAAACTTACTACACCAATGGAAATAGCACTATCTGCAATATTAAAAATTGGTCTAAAAAACTGTAATCTTTGACCACCCCAAACTGGAAACCAATTTGGCCAATGCGAATCGATCAATGGAAAATACAACATATCTACTACTTTTCCGTGCAAAACAGGAGCGTATCCACCTTCTGGAGGCATAAATTGTGCTAAACCACCATGAAAATTTGAAGAAAAAATTAAGCCATAAAATATACTGTCTAATATGTTGCCAATTGCTCCTGCAATAATTAATGAAAAAGAAATTATCAATCCTTTTGATTCCTTTGCTATGAGCATTTGACGGAGAATGTAAATCAAAACTCCTACCATGAATATTCGAAATATGCTTAATATTAATTTTCCCGTTTCACCTCCAAAAGTAAGTCCGAATGCCATTCCAGGATTTTCGATGAAGTGAATTTTTGCCCAACTTAATCCCAATATATCAAATCCATCGCTATATGGAACATTGAGTTTTACCCAGATTTTCAAACTTTGATCTAATATCAATACTGCCAATATTACAAACGTTGCTATTACAGACTTTTTCAATATTTTTATTTTATCGTTTTATAAATCTAAACTGCAATATTGCAATATAAATTATTAAGTGCACTCAAAACTATACAAATATATATAAATGATATACAGAAATCAAAAATTGTAGAAAATATTGAAGTTGAGCTTTATTATAGAAAGTTAATTACAAAGTTATTATCTCAAAACTATGGGTAATATTAACTGCTTTTTTTAGCATAATTGATACAGAGCAATATTTATCCATTGACATATCTACAGCTTTCTTCGCTTTCGACTCTTTAATGTCACCATATAACTTATAATGTAGGTGTATATCAGAAAACACCGAAGGAACATCATCTACTCGTTTAGCTTTTACTTCTACTTCAATTTTATCATATTCTTGTCGCATTTTACCCAAAAATATCTCTATATCGATAGAGCTACAAGCCGCTGCTGCCATCAATACCGTTTCCATTGGAGAAACAGCAGTTTTATTACCAGAAAAATGAAGACTTTGACCTCTTTCGTTTGTTCCTTTAAAATTTCTTTCTCCGTAGATAGATTCAAGTGTGATGTTCATGGTTGTGTTTTGTATTGTAGTACTAATGATAATTTAAGAGAAAAGGTTTTATTTTTTTGAATAAAAAATAAAAAAGCCAATAACGTCCATAGAGGATTTTTATTAGAAACAACTATAGTTACAATTTTTCAATTGTCTTCTATTTATTCCTAAATGCAATTTGTTGTTTTTAAACAAATATTATTTTTTGGCAAACCCTATAAGATACAAGATAACTCCAAGGCCAGATTTTATTCTACCAATATACGCATAATGAATCATCCCAATTGTAATGTTATTTATACTCCAAATCATTAACAAGTTTATTCATTTCTTTGACAGAAATGGTGTTGCAATAGTACAGTTGTCGGTGAAAATAAAAGACCAATATCTTAATTTATATTGATCTTTTGGTTTACATTTATTACTCTGTTGTACCTTTCCATCTATCTGTTCTAAATGGTAATGCAGGAAGTCCTTCTTTGTTGAATAGATTTACAACTGGGCTGTTTTTCCACGCATATCTAACAGCGGCAGGTTTTTTTACTAAATCAGAAGAAACAATGATAGTATTATTGAGAATAACTGCATTTGCAGGATAAAATATTTTATTCTTTCCTGCTATAATAAATTCTTTTGGCGCTTCTTTATCATCTGTAACCAATCCGTTATCAATATTATTAAAATTGATAATTACATTTGAGTCTTTTATTTTGTGTGTATTATAAGTAGGTCCAAGGCATGGTGTCGGGACATTATATGTATTATTAAGCGCATTGTAGGCCAATCGCTTGCCTACATCAATTTTATTTTTTGGATGTATATCATCAGCATTGCCAATATCGATAATTGTTGCCATTCCAGTATTTGGTAACGAAAGTGTCATAGACTGTGCTTCTCGTAATTCTGCCCAATCACTATCTCCAAATTTGTCATTCTCTGGACCAAAATTTGCTAATTGCACAAAATAAAATGGAAAGTCACCGACATCCCATTGATTTCTCCAATCTGTAATCATTGTTGGGAAAAGTTTTTGATACATATATGCTTTGCTCGCATTTGCTTCTCCTTGATACCAAATTATTCCTTTTATTGGAAAGTTTGTCATTGGATTTATCATTGTATTATACAATAGAGACGGATAAGCATTTGGTCCCATATATTGATTAGACATTGGTATATCTTTAGTATCATTTATATGTTGTTCTGCTTTGAACAGCCATCCTCCAGCAAGTGACATTGCATGTTCTTTAGCACCGTCAGGATAATAATCAAAATATGCAGAAATACCAGCAAACCCACCACTATTACGCCTATTATATACTCTAACAACCAATACGTTATTCTTTTCTTTTATCAGATTTTTATCTGCTGTGTAACCTCTCCAAGTATTAGTGGAGTAGGTTTCTCCTATTTTTACACCATTGAGCCAAGTCATATCGTAATCATGGATTTGACTCAACCATATTTTTAAATCTTTTTCATTAAAATCTTCAGTCGTATCAAATTCTCGGCGATACCATACAACACCATCATAATTTTTCAGCGCCGTTATTTGGTCTTCCCAAAACCCTGGAACATTTATTGTTTGCCATGAAGTAATATCTGTATTCGGATTATACCACTTTTGCTCAAGTCCTATTCCTTTTACAAACAAACTATCTTTTCTATTGGCAAATTTTCCTTCACCATAATTATCAATATCTTTGACAGTTAGCGTATTTGTTTTTATAAATTCAACAGGACTTTTATACTCAGCAATATGCTCAAGAGAATTGATTCGCATCCAAGATTCTATATTTGTACCTCCCCAATTTGATCCAATCAAGCCAATCGGAATATTAAGTTTTTTTTCTAATTCTAAAGCAAAATAAACACCTACTGCCGAAAATTTATTGATTGTATCCACATCAGCTCGATACCATTTCATTTTATTTCTAAACCCATCTATTGGTTTTAATTCCTTATCTTTTGGAATGTTTATCATCCGTATGAGATTGGATTTAGGTTGTCTGATTGTTGATGCTCCTTGATTGGATTCGTGCAATTCAAACTCCATATTGGATTGACCAGAGCATATCCAGATATCTCCAATCAAAACATCATTTATAGTAATAGAAGTATCTTTTGTAGTGATAGCTAATGTAAACGGACCTCCCGCTTTCAATGGTGGTAATGCTATATCAAATCTTCCTTCGTTATCAATAATTGTGCTTGCTTGATAAGTTGATAATTCTGCAGATACCATTAGCCCTTGACTACCTTCTCCAATGATGTGAATGGTTTTATCTCGTTGAATAACCATGTGGTCAGAAAACAGTTTGTTTAATGTTATTGCAGAAGATCTTTTCTCAATAATCTTTGTTGACGAACAACCAAACAAAAAAACAACAATTACTATTATACTGTATATTTTAACAAATTTCATAAAGTAAATTTTATAATACGGGCAATAATGTCATAATGATACTAAAAAGAGTATAAATTCAACTAAAAATCTATTCCACCTTTATATAATTTAGTAATTTTGAACAAAAAAAGGCTGTCTCGTTATGAATGAGACAGCCTTTTATTTTTACATTATTGTAAATTTTTTTAGCACATTGCATACCTATCTTTATTGTACTTTACAATATTGTCCACAGTACTACGATTAGGCGAAAATTTTACTTTAGGTAACTCTTTGTATGCTCTAAACAATTCATCAAAATTGTTTTTTAGACAAAGGTCATTATGCAAGGCATCTTCGATTTCTAAACGCTCAAAAATGTCGCATTCACCATAAATATAATTTATTAAATTTAAATCAGTGTAAGCTTGCTTCATATAGAAGGTTTTAAGTGAGGTAATAATTGCTTTCAAGAACAATAACACTTTAACACCTTAAATTATTGTATAATAGAGTATAATAATGTTTTGATCTACACCACCAATATTAGAGCGGGCACATAAATAAACACTATTTTTTAATCAATTTAG
This sequence comes from Saprospiraceae bacterium, assembly GCA_036479655.1. Taxonomy (GTDB): domain Bacteria; phylum Bacteroidota; class Bacteroidia; order Chitinophagales; family Saprospiraceae; genus CAJXUU01. The sequence continues at coordinate 2,972 of JAZGFO010000117.1, read as the reverse complement.
ATTAGAAATGAAGTCAATTGAAGGTCTATAAATCTCCTAATTGAGGCCGAATAACAATATCTTCAATAACGGCAGATGGACTTAACTCCAATGCACTCCATACCACCTTGGCTATGTCTTCTGCTTGCATTAGTCTGCTTTTTGGAAGATCAATACCTTCCCAACTAGCCGACCAAGTAGCACCTGGCATTATGGAAGTAACTTTTATGTTTTTTTCTTTTAATTCTTCTCGCAATACTTTAGAAAAACCTAAAAGGGCAAATTTAGATATACTATAAGATCCTCCATTAGGGTATGCAGTAAAACTTGCAATCGAACACATATTAAAAATGTGACCAGATTCTTTGGTAATCATATATGGTACTAATTTTCTTGTCAAATGGTAAGCACTAAAAAGATTAGTGTCCATCATTGTTTCTAATGCGCCTTCTTCTTCATTTAATATTTCACCTGGTATAAATAACCCAGCATTGTTTATCAATATATCAACAGCCTCAAAATGTAAAAATATGTGCTTCGCAAATGCAGTAATATCTTCTTTTTTACTCATATCCGCAGCTATACCGATTGCAGTAATAGAATGATTAGATGCTAATTTTTTGATGCATTCATTTACCTCTGATTTATTCCTTGCGCAGATTGCAATATTAATGCCCTTGCTAGCTAACAAATTGGCAATCGCAAATCCAATTCCTTTTGTTCCCCCTGTAATTACTGCATTCATTTATTTTTATTTTATTTTTTTAATCAATTGTGACTTTTATAAAAATTATCGTCTTAAGGATAACAATAACAAAAACCAGTTACACAAGGGTACCCTTATTAAACTGAACGTTCACACGTTCAGTTTTTTTGTCCAAAATTTAGCTTTATAAACTTGCACAAAAATACAATAATAAAATTGGTAATAATGATTCTACGTACAGTGGTGTGAGAGGGCACTGGTGGTAATTTTGAATATATGCCGTCTATTTGATTGTTATCTGTTTTCTTAATTCATCTTGTCGTTTATTAGCTGGACTATATCTTCGGTTCTGTCAAATTGAATATAGTGTCCTGTGTTTTCCAAAACTACTAAACTATCTGTTGGAACTATATTACTGAATTTTTGACATTCAGAATAAAATGTTTTGATATCATCTTTACCAGTAACGACTATAACATCAGAAGATATAGAACTATACTTAACTGATATTTCACTCAAATCAGTTTGATAATTAACTGATTCTTTCGCCTTAGAATGTAGAACTTTAGGTTGTAGCCAGATTTTTTTTCTAATATTTACTAGCTCACTTAATTTAGACTTGCTTTGGTTAGTAAAAGAAGATTTTACACCTTTTTCTATTTGCTGTTCAGCTATTGTATAATTTGCAACAAGTCCTACCCCTTTCCCTATAAGAGGTGTAGAAAGTAATTTGTAGGTACCACTTGGTGTATAGTTGAATAGCGGTGAATCAATAATCATATATTTTAAACTATCATTATAATGATTTGCTAACAAATAGGCTACTGTTGAACCTCCATAAGAGTGACCGATTACCATTGGAGATTGCAAATTTAACTTTTGAATTATATTATTGACTAATTCTGCATTATCTTTTAGATGATAAGAATAATCTTCATTGGTACTATAACCATGTCCTAATCTGTCATATGTTGTTACTCTGTAGGATTTCGCCAATAATTTTATAATTGGAGTCCAGTCTTCAATTGAACCAGGCGTTCCATGTAGTAGTATAATGTCCTTGCCAATTCCTTCTTGCAAAAATCGAATTCTATTGTTATCAATTTCTAAATATCTAAACTTATCTTGAGCTAATTCATCATATTTGTTTCCAATATCTGAAAGCCCTAAAACGATAAGAGCTAAAAATAAAGTTCCTATGATTATTCCGAAATACTTTGTTAATTTTATTAGATTTTTCATTTAATAGATGATAGCGTTTTGTATAGTCAGTATTCTTGATGAATTCTAGAAGTGCAAGGTACGGAAAACTCAAATCTATACTATTTTGATATTAGTAAACTGGTGTAATAGACATCAACTCTAAACATCAGTTGATTATTTATAAATTTGGTAAACGTAAAAAATGTAATTTATGTATTATAATAAAGAATATCTAATCACCTACAATTTGCCATCATCTGCAAAGCTATAATATCCATTTTGTGATACAATAATATGATCAGTAATTTTTATATCTAAATGAAGAGCACCGGCGCACAGTTTTTTTGTTAATAATATATCTGACTGACTTGGTGTTAATGATCCACTTGGATGATTATGTACTAAGATTATATTGTTGGACAAAGTTTGTATTGCATGTTTAAATAATATTTTGGCATCTACAATAGTAGCAGAGACTCCACCAGTACTAATTTTTACTTTTTTAGTAACTTTTAATTGATTATTGAGCAAAATAACCCAAAACTCTTCATATGCAAGATCAGCAATTAATGGAGCTATTACATTATAAGCATCTTTACTACTTGATATTTTTTTTTGTTTGAGTGGATCAGTAATTTGTCTTCTTCTGCCTATTTCTAAAGCAGCAGTAATAGTAATTGCCTTTGCTTCTCCAATACCTTTGAAGGTCATTAACTCGCTAATATCCATCTTACCTAATTCATGCAAATTATTATTTGCAGCTTTTAGAATGCTTTGACTTAGACCTACAGCAGTCAATTCTCTATTGCCTGACCCTATGAGTATTGCTATTAGTTCTGCATCTGTTAAAGCTTCTTTACCTTTGAGCAATAGTTTTTCTCTTGGACGGTCTTCAAGAGACCAAGATTTGATATTTAGCTTTTTATCAGACACGTCATTAGACTTATTATATTAGTTTTCAGGCTTGAAAGTAGATTCAAGTTTTAATTCTTCAAATTGATCTTCTGCTATTGGAGAAGGTGCATCAATCATCATATCTCTACCTTGATTATTTTTAGGAAAAGCGATAAAATCTCTTATTGAT